>CBFICN010000034.1:0-24240 GCA_965661045.1 uncultured Myxococcota bacterium | reverse complement strand
CACCAATTGACGAACACCTGCCTCGACACTAGCGACAGTCATTTGCTGAACGGCCTATCATTTCTCATACAGGGATACAGGATATGAAATCAAACAACGTAAAACAGTCATTCTCTTTTTTGGTTTTGTGCGCAATCGTGTTGGGTATGGGTTTCATATTTTCACACCGTCAACTCAGCATCAACATAGAATTAATTGACACACTCATTGTCAAAGGCGCACTTGAAACAACCACGAGTTCTGGGGACGTCATTGGCACATCAAATCGGGTAGAAGAGGTCTATCAGTTTTTTTATGCAACCTATGGTGGTTTATCATTGAGTGCACTTTTCTTTGCTTGGACCCTTGCAAGACGTATTTATCCAAGAATTGAGGTCGACAACCCAACAAATTTTGACGATGACAATCCAAGCATACATCTGCGATTTCTATTTTTGAGCACACTGACGTTGATCGTCACTGGCTATTGCCTACAGATTGGACTCATTGACCCGATTCACAATGCACCAAGAAGTTATGGACAGCCATATATCTACAACTTTAACTTTGACAACTTGAACCCATTCGAATGGATGCAACTCATTAGAAATCCGTTTATCGTTCCTACGATTGCTCTGCTGTTCGGCAATTTAGTGTTCAACCTACTGTTCATTCTATTGTACGCCAAGAAATCGAATAAAAATGGTTCCAACTCGGGTTTTAGGGGTCTCGAACAACGTCTTTCTGATCAATGGTGGGATGGCAGTTTCCCACCCAAAAATGTATTCATCTATACCCACAACAAAAAACTCTATAAGTGGATATCAATGCTTGGAGGAATTGGGTTCGGTTTATTGTTGTTGGTCTCCTCAGTTTTTCATGGCGGATACACATTGGTCGAAATTCCGAAAGTGGTACTGATTGTTGGCGTTGCCGGTTACTTGACACAGCTCAACAATATTCGGTTGAGCAATCCAGAAGAGTATCACAAAGCGCAGAAGTACACCCAATCGCTAATTTCACGCATCCCACTCATAGCTGGTTGGGTAAAGAACTCCTCTGACCCCCTAAAGTGGTATCGTGGTCTAATCACAATTGGATTGATATTGGTCGTCCTTGGCGTCACGGGTCTTTTATTTTGGATGCTCAATGATGTTGGGGCAACATTTATTGTGCTCTTTGCATTGCTCATGATCAACATATCACTGGTCTTTCAAAAACATGCTTGGCAAGTGGGTTTGGGAATCTATTCACTGGTCTGGTTGAGCAAAAAAGTTTTGCCAACAGATATCGGTACTAAAAGAGAACGATTGGGTGACTGGATATTGAATGATTACTTCGTCACTTCTGGAATCGGAGATGGATACATCACGGGAACGGCCAGTAGTCCAGACTTTGCGCGCGCCTTATGGGGTCTTGCCTCCGGAGGCACTATGGGTCGAGGTACGGGGTTGTTCACCCAAACGGGCAATGATGGTGTGTACGCTGCCAGTATGGCTTTTGGCTACAATGATCGTTCTGCAGCTGCTATTTTAGAAACACATGGAATCATTGGAATGATCTTTGTCATGTTCTGCTATGGCATACTCATTAAATCCGCTTTGAGTTTGTCTAAAATTCAGAACAAAAGAAATATTTCTGGGGTGGGCATCGCACTTGGTTTTGCGGCATTGATTTTTGCTCAAGCCAGTGTACATTTGGGTGGAAACTTTGGATTCGTTCCATTCACCGGCGTGGTCCTGCCATTCATTTCTCATTCCGGTATGGCACTGTGCATTAGCCTACTGTTAATTAGCGGTATTTGTGCATTTTATGCACCCATCGTTGGTAAACCACGTCAACATACCCATGACATCAGTGACGCAATGAGTGGCATAACCCGCCTCATTGTGGTCACCTTCTTGATTCTTCTTGGACACATCAGTCTACTGTCTGTCTGGCAAGGTCCTTCTTTCAGCACTCGGATTCGATACGACATTCAATCTGATCGCAGTGTAAAAAAAGTGGAAAACCCACGCCTATACTTATTGACGGACACGTTGAATGCCAGCGGACAAATCGAAGATACTCTAGGCATGAAGGTCAAAGACAGCAAGGGAGAATATCTACTGGAAGGAATGGATGAAACCGACTATTTTTTAAAGACCTTTGAAGACAGACATCGATTTACATTGAAAGGGCTAAACCAAACCAACATTGACAACGCCGCTTATTTCAACCAAGTCTGTGCACTAAATGATGGCATGTATCATCAGTTTGCCGGTATGAGTCGTGAAGAAGCGTACCAAAACCGCGAGCAAAACAAACTACGGTATGCCGATATAGCCTTCGAAACCGCTCCATTCGATTGCTCGGTCGTCAAAGTGCAAAGAGGCATCCCCTGGACAAAAAAACAAATTGGGGCAGTCGGTGGAGACGCTGTCAATGGATACCAATGTATTGTCAACGATACCCCCCACACCCACACGCCAAAAACAAGCGTTTACTTTTTCGATGCAGACAACACGCAAAAGGCGATCCAATTTTTGGCAGGAACCGGTCCAGCCCCTCAAGTATTGGACCTGGAGAACGCAGACAATATCCCCGCGGGTTGTGCAATCGTTGAATGGATATTGGACACCGAGGAACGCGTTGGATTACGCGATGGTGAGGCTTGTGTTGTCGAACATGAAGACGATGGTATCAAATACTCAACAAACCAAATTACTGATAGAGCACTGGGTAAACGATCCGCTAGAGCAGTCGACATTCAGTTTGATGGAAACCGTTGTACGGCAAGCATTCAACGAATTGGTTGTGATGTTGGAACAGGAACTTGGATCGATCAACACGCACCGGACAACAGTGCCAAACTGGCAAAAGTAGAAGTTTTGTATGGGACAAACCGCAGTGCTAATTTTTCGGACACGTCATGTACTGTCGCGTTGCATCAACTCGGCGTCGTCAAACAACAGTCTCAAGGGATCCCATATTTCTACAAACGAAATCTGCAGAAACTGTCGACTGCGTATGACAAAAGCGTGGTCGATTTACACACCTTTGTTGGAGCAGATCTCGAAACACAAGAAGCCTATAAAAAACAGCTTGAAACAGTGGTTGGAAAACAGGTTGTACAAATTGGTCTACATGCATCCTTACAAAGTAAAGTTCGAACAACGATAGAAGCCCATCGAAAAAATCTACGTGCTCCTTCGGTACAAGCTCTCGTCTTTGATGTACAAACGGGTCACATTCTAGCCCAGGCCCAGGCCACCCAAGTCCGTTCGGACATGACCAAATATTTGGAATCATCCCCTCCAAACATCAGCAGTTTGTACACAGACAAAGGAATGTATGGTTTTGGTAGAAACAACTTGAGTTCAGCGATGGTACCGGCTTCAACGTTCAAGATCCTACACGCCTTGGCAGCCATTGAAGGGAATGTCACAGATGTAACGCATGTATGTGACCCAGAAGGATACATACCGGATGAGACTTGGACCAAACCAATTGCAGACTATGGCAAACGCAAGGGTTGGCCTTCGCACAACAAAACACCAAAGAAAGCAACCACCCTTGCAAAGGCAATTGAAGTATCTTGCAATCAATACTTTGCGCACCTTGCCTATGAGCACACCCACCCAGAAGCATTGCAAACCCTCTGCTCTCAAAAAGGCATTCGCTTTGGACTTCAAGGAGCGTGTGCTTTAAAGCCTGAAAAAACACGGGGTGCGGCATCCAATGGTTGGGGGCAAGAATTGGTGATGAATGTCTATCAACTGGCCAATGTTCTGATTGCCGCTTCTACCAATTCGGTCCCCTACTTGGAAGACAGCCAAGCATATATGACGCCAGATGAAAGAGCACTTCCGGCAACCGTTGAAGCTTTATTCAACGCAGAAGGAAAAGCAGAAATTTCTACACACGTCTTGGCGGGAATGCGCCGTCAATATCAGGCAGCCAACATGTCGACCGATGAAATCACAGTCTACGGCAAAACAGGGACTGGAGATCATGATATTGCGGTCAACACGTATGAAACTGAAAAAATCAGTCCTTTCATTACAAAGAAGCCTGGTAAAAATCTGTGGATCGAAGATTATGAAGCCCCCTATGGTGTCACAAAAACGTCCAACATGGCAATATTCTTTGCGCTGGTCGAGAAGAATGCCGAGCACAAAACAGAACAGGTTCACAATAAGCGTTTGGGAATTATTGTCCGTGTCCCCAGAACAGAAACCGCACCCAAAGTTCTAAATATTTCTTCCATTACAGGTGGACAAGTTGCAGCACCAATCGTAAAAGATCTGATTGGACACATTTTGGATGAGAAACTGTTACCTGAATGATTCAGTCAGTACTGACTTGTGAAGGTTACACTATCTAGGACGTCTCCCCCAATACGCAATACTCATGAAAATTCCTCGCTGTCAAATCTTAAAAGACCACTCAAAGAAGAATGCCACACATCGCTTTGTGTACAAAGTTGTCTACGATGAGCCAGGACCATCCACATCTATATACAAATGCTATCAGTTGCGCCTCAGTTTGCAAAACTGTGTACACAACGAGATACTGCTGTTGCGAGACCAGATTGAATTCAACCGCTGGATTGAAATCACGGAATGGAGACACTTCCCTACAATTTACGATGTGCCTCAACGACACACAACCAAATGCTCTGCCATTGAGTATGATCTGTTGTATTTTTTGCACTCTTGCAAATTCTTTGAAAATCACCCAACCCTGCAACGATACATCTATCAATACAACCACATCAAAATCTATTTTGCACGGGACCAGATTTTCATTTTACAGCCATGGGTGGAAGCCCAAACGTTGACAGAAATGCTAAGAGATGTTGAACACTCCAATGAAGAATTGGTCGACACAATCTTCGAGATGTTTGATGCTTTTCACGGGTTAAACATTGCACTGCTCGATGTCACACTGCCATACGGAAGACACAAAAATGGTTCTTTCCGACAAAACGGCAACATCTGGCTCAAGATCACCGACGGTACAATTAAACCGTACATTATTGACATTGAATCTCTAGTACAAATGCCAACAACAAGATTTAGCGGAGACATCTCAAAGGTCAATGGATTAACGCCGCCGAGTTATTTCATGGAGTACTGGGCTCGTAGCAAAGGACCCTACTACAATCCGCTCAAGAGTTTGACACACTCAAAACCGAAGCAATTTGGCTGGGTAGTGGATTATTACATTCTCTTTATGATCTTGGCCGAGGCACAACTGCTCAGCTATTCACAGTTAACACACTGTATCGAGGCCTTGGACCTAGTGGATCCACCAAAAAAAGCTTCTACATCATATCGCTTTGCTTCCAACAAGTCGGCGCCGTTGAACCTTCGCTTGAGCCGACAAAAAACGGTAGAACCAAAAACCACACGCTCAACAGAACCCCAGCCGCCAAAAAAATCAACCCCCAATGTAGAACGACAACGAACCCCGATAGAAAAGAGTCTTGCTCGGATATGGACACAACGAACCCGATTGATCCTGCTGGGGGGGATACTGATTGGTGTGCTACTATCGGGAATACTCACTGGCATTGATATCTGGAATACAGTCAGTCCTTGGCAGAGCATTGAGCCATTCCATACTGTATCGGTCAACAAGGACAACATCGTGTCAACGCTCAACACAGTTGAGAAAGAATTGGCTGCAAACACAGACAAGACACGAAATCAAATCTGGAAGTATTATATACAGTCACAATATCCTCCATCAAAAGGCAGTGACAATGTGGACTGCCCAATTCGAGCGCTCTATGCAAACCCAAAGAAAATGTATAAACATTTTGATATCGGAAGGTGCAACAACATCCATACAACGCTCAAACGACTTCGTTCTCAAGAGCACGACAAGAAAACCACAATCGAACTTGAGTTCATTTATGGCATTTACGCCTTGGGGAGTTGCATTAGTCAAATTGGACACGGCAATGACTATACAAAGCTCTGCACAGAAGCGCTTTCGAACAGCGATACCGTGATTCATGAGGCGCAAATTCCAAACTGGGCACAAGCAGAACTTTTTCTCTATGAGATGGCAATACTGAATACGAAAAAAGATTTGCAACAGAGCATTGACATCAAGAAAACCTGTCAAATCGCGGCTGTTCAGTACAGCGCAAGCACTTCACTCAAAGGACTGTACAAAACACATTTAGAATTCGGTCTCAATCGCTGTTTTTTGCTACTGGTTGAAGCCACTGACATTGTTGAACTGGGAGAAACACTTCAAAATCCTGACAACACATGGAGTACAAAGCAGTGGTTTAAGATCTTAACGATGAATGGATCAAAAGGAGTCGGTCAGATACCTCAATCACCAGACCAATGGACTTCTAGCAGTAAAAAGTCGTACTATTCCTGGATTGCGTATACATTTGCACACAACAAAATATACCCCCTACCCGATCAACTTCGCCTGTCGTTAAAATGTCGAGCAAAGAATAGAGTGGCCCAAGCTGTCGGGGGGCCAGATACAAAATACACAGACGACTGTATCCCATCCAAAGATTCTTTTGGGTGGATAAACATGATAGAGGCATTTGAAGCCGCTGGATTTTCAACCAAATAACTCAATACTTAGGACTGAGACTCACCATGTACACATCACTACTCTTGACACTACTGGCATGCGGGGACAAAACAACCGCTCAAGACACAGCCTCTGAAGATATCCAAGACACAGACAATGCTTCGGAAGATACAGCCAACAACGAAGACACCAACACAACAGAGGACACTGGTCCTCGACCACCGATTCGACCATTTTGCAAAACGCTCTCCTATGTCGATCAATTCAATGGTGCCATCACCAATGAAGCCACATACACATGGAATGGCAATACCCAAATCGCAGATACAGGAACGAGTACGTTCAATGATTACGGGTACCAACTGACGTCCGAAACTGAATACGAAGGCTGGACGGTCTTGACCGAGAATATCTATGAATGTGATGGATGGTGCAAAATGTTGAGCAGCACCAACAGTCAAGGATACGACGCCTCAAGTATGGAGAGCACAGAAACACTCTACCAATGGAACGGCAATACTCAAACGGAAGGAAACCGCTATTGGGTCTACAATGATATGGGGTATGCAATCGAATTTCACGACGAAGGAGACGGGTTTACAAACACCACCACCTATGAATACGAGTGTGATGACACGTGGTGCAAACTGATGAAAGGAACCACAGTGACAACGACATCTGAGGGCACTGAACAAATGGCGACTTCCTATTCATGGGAGGGAAACACGCGCACTGACCCCAATGGATCGACAGATTTCAACGACTATGGATACATTACCCATCGAATTACCGAATCGACCGTCGGAATATCTGAGCAACTGTATACCTATGATTGTGGTGAATGAGGGTACTCAAACAGATTTTGCACTCTGCTCTACGTAGCTCAACTCTGCCCAGAGTCCCTCGTCAAACGGCCAATCGACACGTTGCTTGGTGTGGCGAATGAGTTCCTTGGCATAGGCGAGGAGTTGCTGGGCTTCTATGCCCGTTCCAGTGTCAAAGAACCAACCACAAGAGGTAAACATTTTGAGGGCCAGATCTTGCTGTCGCATCCAAAAATGAATCGTATCCATCAATGTGTCATCCAAGGTCACTCCTTCTTTGAGAAACTCTTGAATCAGCGTACGTTCACACCCTGCGACAACGGCTCCTTTCCAGCGATGGCGCAACGTCATGGGATCAGTCACCCAGGCATGACAGGTCGAGCGAAAAATGGTGCGCGTCACATCCCTCAACCGATTCATGAAGGTTCTCAGTTCAGTTCTCCACGCTTGTTGACCACTCAGTGAGGGATCAATCACACAACCACAGTTCTGACTCCACCTTCCAATTCCATGTGCACAGGACCAAGAAGATTTCTCAACAATTTTTACTCGAACAGATGGTGGATTCCCTTCTAGATGGGCGCCATAATTGGTCAGAGATACCCCTTTTGCACGCAAACGATCCACGCAAAAACCCAGCGCTACCTCTCCGTGTCGATGGTGATGCCCATAAGATTCTCCGTCGGTAGCAAAATGCAACAACCCATTTGGCGCGAGTGTGTCTACTGTATCCGCGATTCGTTCAGCAAACTGAACGCCGTTGTTTAATGCGCCACGAAATGCAACATCCATCGCCAACTGAGGGTCATAGAAATAGAGAGCAATACTGCGACCGGAGGGGAGTTCACAAAGGTACGGAATAGAGGTATCCAACGTTTCCTCATTCACAGCGACCCAACTGCCATCCACGCAGACAGAGTGTGCCTGTCTAGGAGCCAAAACCACAAACTGCACACCACAGGCAACCAAAACCTCCAAGGTCTCTGTATCGACAGCCGTCTCTGCCAACCACATACCTTCCGCAGCTCTACCAAAACGATGGTGATAATCCGCGAGCCCCCAAAGTACTTCCGTTTCTTTGTCGAAACGATCAGCCAATGGCAAAATGCTGTGGTGGTAGGCTTGTGCCAGGGCATTGGAGTGGCCTGTTCTAGCTACGCTTCGATGATGGGCCTCCACAATTTTTTGTGCAGTCATGGGATGATGTTCATCCATCCACGAAAACAAGGTGGGACCAATATTAAAGGAAATCCAGTCAAAATTATTCAGAATTCTTGGATGTCCTTGTCCATCGACAATTTCCACCATTGTATTGGCTTGGTAGCATTCCTTGAGAATTCGATCATTCCAATTGTCAAACGGAGCGGCAGATGGCTGAGTGGGTATCAATCCTGTTTGTGGATCTTCACGCGGTGGTTGATAGAAATGTCCGTGTATACATACCATTCGACTCATGAGTTCCCCTCCCATTTCCAAAAACTTGCACCCAATGGTGGGATGCCAACTCGAACAGAGTTTTCAAATCCGTGTACCGACCTAGGTGTGCTGACGGTTGGGTACTGAGCCACCAACCCACTACCCCCAAAGGATATCTCATCAGTATTGAAGCACTCTGTCCACGTTCCCATCCGTGGGACACCAATCTCATAATCCATCAAAGGATTGGGCGTGCAATTAAACAAGGCCACAATACAAGCACCATCCTCCTCATTTTGACGAATCAATAGAAGTACTGAATTCTGGGGGTCTCTGTGAGAATGGTGCACCAGCCCAGTAGGCCAATCATTCTGCAATGCACTCTCTTCTCGATACAAGCGATTCAGTTGAGAATAACAATGAGTGAGACCTTGATTGAATGAACCATCTGCCCCATTCCAGTCCAAAAAATCATCATGATTCCATTCAGGCTCTTGTCCAAATTCCATGCCCATAAAAATCATCTTTTTCCCCGGCTGGGCAATCATCATGGCAAAAAGCAATCGACAATTGGCAAATCGTTGCCATTCATCTCCTGGTAATTTACGAATCAAGGAGCCTTTCCCATGCACAACCTCATCGTGAGAGAGCGCCAAGACAAAATGCTCGTGAAAAGCATAGACACCCCGAAACAACAACTCATCATAATGGTGTACACGGTATACGGGCTCTCGAGACAAATAGCGTAAGGTGTCGTGCATCCACCCCATGTCCCATTTGTAATCAAAACCAACTCCGCCGGTCTCTGGAGAAAAGGACACCTTGGGCCAAGCAGTCGCCTCTTCAGCAATCAGATAATGTGGCTGTGACAACCCCTGAACCATTGAGTGTAACGCTCCAAAAAACTGCAAGGCGTCGAGGTTTTCGTGTCCACCGTGCTGATTGGGAAGCCAAGCCCCCTCTTCTCGTGAGTAATTCAAATAAAGCATCGATGAAACAGCATCCACTCGCAACCCATCAAAGCCTACGTCTTCAAGCCAAAAACGGGCACTACTTAGCAAAAATGCACGCACTTCAGGACGTTCGAGATCAAAAATGGCGGTGTTCCAATCTGGATGAAAGCCCCGTCGAGGGTCGGCATGCTCAAAGAGTGGTTCTCCGTCGAATCGAATCAAACCACCTTCGTCCATGGGAAAATGCGCCGGAACCCAGTCCAAAATACACCCAAAGCCAGCATCATGAAGTTGCTCTAACAACCAAACAAGATCATCCAAACTACCATAGGTGCCTAGTGGAGCGAAATACCCCAAACATTGATAGCCCCATGAACCATAGAAAGGATGGTGCGTGATCGGCATAAACTCAACATGAGTTATGTTAAGTTTTAACAAATATGCAATTAACGGTTTGGCAATGCTTCGAAATGTTGGACGTTCACCGTTGATGGCCTTCCATGAACCAAGGTGCAACTCATAAATGGTCATCGGATTTGAAGAAACTGTCGATGCTGAATGTACAGGCTTCCAATTCACAATGATGCTGGCCGTCGCGGGTGGACACTCAATGGCTTTGGAAAATGGATCCGTTTTGTGCACAACTTGGCCAGATTGAGAACACACGGCAAACTTATACCGCTGACCGGGCTGTGCTTCTGGCACCAGCAGTTCCCAAACATCGTTGCGCTGTGACATGGAATGTGCTTCACCATTCCAAGAGTTAAAATCCCCCACAACCGATACAGATTTGGCGCGGGGTGCCCACACGCGAAACTGTACACCCTCGCTGGTAACCTGTGCCCCCAACCAATGGTGTAGCAATGACGCTTCAACTTCATCCAATAAACTCATTTTTTCTCTTATCTCCTGAGCCTTGCCCATCGTTTATCGTTGTGATTTTTTCCCCTGCCCAATAATGATAGCCCATTCGACCACAGTTAAGGGTTGAACCGATAATCTTGGTTGTCGCAACAAGACCATCGATTGAAGTGCAGACTGCTCCTTGATCCAAGCCAAAGATACTGGCCCCAATGACTGCAGTGCTCGAACCGTTACCATACCAAATCGACCACTCTCATCCGTTGGATCAGGCTCATACGTCTTTATGATTTCAACAGTGCCAACAATTTCACGTTTCCGACCAGAGTGGTAAAACAAACATTGATCCCCACACTGCATGCACTTCATAAAGTTCCGAGCTTGGTAATTTCGCACACCAGTCCATGCTTCACCTTTCATGCCACATTGAATTTGATCTGCCCATGACCAGTCTTCGGGTTCTGATTTTAGTAGCCAATATTGCATTGAGTCCTCTGCTTCTTGCATTCACTGTGTGTTACACAGCGATCAACCCGACATCAAACAATGTGTCCAACAATTCCACAAACTGTTTAGAAGTTCCCGGGAAGCGCTCTTTCATTTCTGACACATACACCGGTGGGTGTTGCATTGTGCAACCAGACAGTTCCTCTGCCAACCATAAAGCAAACTGCATTGGCATGTCCAATTCAACTGCATCCATCCCTGCGGCCAACAAGAGTCCAGTTTCCATCACAATTGGTTCGGCGTGCAACCACAGCAGTATATGCGTCGGGCGTACATTGTGCGAATCACCCGTCATCAATTCATGTTCCACAAAGTCTTTGGAAACAGTTGTACTCGGCATCTGATCATCAAAATACGCGTGTACTGAAACATCCAACGATTCTCCACGTGCCCACAAACTCAACGTTGCCGGCAAAACTTCATCAAAAGCATCATGGTCACCACCCAGTATATCTTGATGTTCAATGTCATTGAAGGCAAATACTTCCTGTGTTGAAGTATCCATTTCAATGTGAAACGGCATTGGATTGGCATACACCCCAGAATGTCTGGTTAGAACAAAGCGGTGCCAAAATGCGGAATCCAACAGTTCTGCCTCAAACAACTGTCGTACAAGTTCCATGGAATTGATGGTCTCTTGATCGGTTTGGGTTGGGAAACCGTACATCAAGTAAGCATGCACCAACACCCCATTGTCTCGAAAAGATTTGGTGGTTTGAATCACCTGTGGAAGTGTCACCCCTTTGTTCATTAACTTAAGGAGCCGCTCTTCAGCCACTTCTAGGCCTCCTGTCACCATAATCAGTCCCGCTTTCGCCAACAGCGCACACAAACTCGGGGTAAAAGACTTTTCAAATCGTATATTGCCCCAAAAAGAAATCTGTAGACCTCTGCGCAACACCTCCAACGCAAAATCTCGAAGAATTTTTGGCGGTGCCGCCTCGTCGACAAAATGAAAACCAGTGACACCCGTCTGCTCAATGCACTCTTCAATCTGATCGACCAGCCGAACAATTTCGGCAGGGATATACCGTGAAATGTAGTCAAGGTGAATGTCACAAAAGGAGCACTTTTTCCAGTAACATCCATGGGCAAGGGTGAACTTGTTCCACCGACCGTCGGACCACATTCGATGGGCAGGACTCAACGCATCCAGCAATTGTAAATACAGTCCTAGGTCCAAGCCCTGATAGTCTGCAACCATGGTAAAGTCAGAACTTCGAATGCCTGAAAAGTCGGGCTCTACCTGAGCCGTCCTCGTACGTACCAGTTCGGTCTCATCGCCAAGATGATGTTGAATCAGTGCCCACAGAGGGTCTTCTCCATCATCAAAACACAATGCGTCGCAATATTCCCACAGTCGATCATCTTTTTGTGTCCGAAGTTCAGTGTTAACATACCCTCCCCCAAACCACACGGTTTTACCACGTTCTTTTAAGCGCTTACCCATTCTCAATGCCGCGTAAAGCGTTCCTGCAAACGGGATGGAGAGTACGACCACTGACTCACTAATTTCATCGGTTACCAAATCAACATACGTATCAACAATGGTTGTTTGCTCCAACCTTTCGATAATAGGCTCCCAAGTCACCGTTCCAGTTGCCAAATGAGCTTGGTATTTTCCGAAATCAAATCCTATATCGACGACACTTTTAATGAGGTCCGTTAGATCTTCTAAAAAGAGTGTACATAGATATCGACTCGCGTCGGTGGTCCCCATGGTACCAAAGTGACTCAAGTCGATGCCTACAATTCTCGGTGTTGGAGGCAAGAAATTGCCCGTAATGATTCGATTGTGAAGTGTAGGTCGGCGCCCCTGTAAAAATGCAATCACTTCCGGAATAACTTGAATGATCGAAGAACGAAGAGAACGCAAAGACCATACTTCATCGGCAAAATCTTCTTCCTCCTGCAAGCGTTCTTCTAGTTCGGCAAAAACAGTGGTTAAGCCTTCTGATGAAAAGACACGGAGAGCCGTTTCAATGCTACAGTCTCTGAGTGTCGGAACAATCCCTTTTGCACGTAGATACCGATTCAAGTAGGCAATCGATGGATACGGCGTGTTGAGCTGTGTAAACGGTGGAATGACCAAGGTGATGTCTAACATACGACTCCTCAACAGTATTTTTAAAGAATCTATTGAACGACTGGCAGTCCAACCACTCTTTTGTAAAAAACACTGTTGAAAAATTTCACGTGTGTCACAGATTTATACCTTGATGACCGATCCAACACACAAAATAAACCACGCAAGAGAATCCTACAAAAAACTAGAAAGGGAGGCGACCTTAGTCACCTCCCCTTGTACATCGTTATGCAACTGCTTATTTCTTAGCGAAATTCTTTGCAGCGATGAAACGACGAAGTTCCAACAAAATCTCACGATTTGCCGCGCTGGTAAACACATCTTGCTCACGCAACAAACGCATTGTAGCTTGCTCATGCTTGGTGTATTTTCCATCTTTGAAGATTGCAGCAACGAAGGCATCTACTTGACGAGCAGTGATTTGACCACGCTTGTTCTTGAGATCATTGTAAGCAGCCATCAATGTCTTTGATGGTGTAATCTCAACAGATGTTTCTTCATCTTTAACAGGTGTAGAGGCTTCAGCGGCTTTTGTAATTTCAGCAGTTTTTTCAGCAACCTTTTCTGCTCGTTTCACAGCGTTGCCTGCCAAAGCGGCGTCAAACTTTTCAACAGCATCTTCGGTCAAACCAAACGTTTGCATGCAGAATTTGACAGTTTGCTCTTTGGCATAAGACATTCCTTTGCCAATTCCAGCAAGTTCAATAACCGTGTCTGCTTCTGCGCCATCGACAAGACTATCGACGAATGTATAGGCTTCTTCTGTTTCGGTATAGTTGACTGCAGTGGCAAAAGCGTCAATGATAGAGCCGTCCAAAGTGAAATACTTTGCGCGTTCATCTTGGATGTACTGTTTGGCTTCATCAGACATTTCAGTGTTGCGGTAAATGTTGGCCATCGTCTCTTTTTCTTGATCAGAGTACTGAGCGTCATCCATCAAAACATCAACAATTTTCTTGGCCATTGCCATGTCCACTGTTTTGCCAACAAACGAACCATCAAACAATTCTGCCAATGCTTTATCGGCTTTCTTTTCAACCCATGCTTTGTGAGCTGCAAGTGCACGATTACCAGCAATTTTAGACTTCAATGAAGTTTTTGCTTCATCAGTCAAACGTTCACCATCGTACAAAAACTGTACAGTGAAACGATATGAGTCAGTGTAACCATCTTTTGAAATCAAGTTGAAAATCTCATCAGACTTCTCAACACCAATCTCTCCCTCAAGCCCGACAATCGACATGATTGCATCATCAAGCTTGCTCAACTTTTCTTCTTGCGCTCGTTTTGAAGAAGATTCACGATGGAATCGCAATGGCAAGTTGCTCAACAAACGAGATAAGAATTTTTCAGCACCAGAACTGAATGACAAATCGTCGTTGTCGCGACGTGCTTGTAAATAATCCTTTTCATCGGTCGAGTATTGGCCGTCCAACGCAATCGCTTCAACCAATTCTTCAGCTACTGCCTCAGTGATTCGTTGTCCATTCTTTTTTAGGATTCGTTTAAGAATATCTCTATCTTTAGCCATAATAAGATTCCCTTTTTTACATGTTGAAAAATACCAGACTGGCTGGTTGACTACCTATAATTTCTGCCAGTGGAAAATCAAGAGCCATATAGTAAAATTTGCACAAGTTGGACAGATTCATGCATTTAAGTTGACATATCAATATTTAATTCAAATAAGGATTTAAAAACTCTCTGGCAATACCAATCGACTCTTGTGTGTTGAGCACAGCATGAGACCAATGTTTTGGCACGTACAAAATATCTCCAGCATATTGACGACACTCTAAAAATTGCTGGTTCATGGTCGGTAAAACATTCTCTATCCATTCTGAGATGGGCATCGAGCTATACACCCCATCGCCGGGTGGCGCCAGAAACCATCGCTTCTCTCCGAACACCAAACAATTCCAAGCATCAATATGAAGATGCATGGGTGCTCCCGTTCCCGCTGCTCCTTGATAAAACTGCGTGTGCACTGTCAACAACTGATTTAAGTACCCCAATTTCGGAATATCATGGAGCAGTTTGCTGTGTACCTTTGGGTGGAGTTGCCCAAATACATACCCCTCACCTTTTTGTATGAAGTCAGAGAAAGACACCATACCACCTGAACGCCCTAAGGATTGCGCATAGGGAACGTCACCATATTCAAACTTAGTTTGAGAGAATTTTGTTACAAATCGGTCTTTCTCCCATCGACGTTGGAACTCTTTTGCATTCGGAACACCACGGATCAGAACGGGCTTGGAACAGGCAGCATAATTTTGTACAAAATCTTTCCAAGACAGTTGGCTGTATTCGACAATATCCACGTCGTTCCGTGTCCCTTGATGCTTGTCCAGTCGGCGAGTATCCCATCCCCCGTTGTCCGGTGACAGGCTCGGACCAACGCCTTCTCTTCTGATCTTTTTCCACTCTTCAATTTGTAACGGGGTTCTGCCAAGTCCATCTTTCTGTTGTAGAGCCACTGAAAACGTTTGGTGATGTGCCATCGACTGGACCCACGTTTCCGCACCAACGGTCTTTGCAATGTGCAATGGATTTCTGTTCCAAGAGTCTCTCAACAACAGTTGTTTCGGAGACCGATTGACCAAACGGGTTGCCAAACGATACCGAGCGTTCAACACGGCTTCGTGTATCAAGAAACGATGCTGTTTTGGCAATTTGGCGTGCAGCCGAACTTGATATGGTTGATTCATATCGACTGGACGAATCTCTGGTACAGGCTGTTTGTCAATCAACTCGAACAACTCTGGGATGGGTAAATGGGGGGCGCCCTCTTTTACAGGCAAACCTGAAAGTACGGCTCGATAGTCGAAATGAGATTGTCGAGTTTCAATGGCTGCACTCACGGACTGTTCCTTGCTGTGCACCTGCAATGCCAATTTGACCAATGCACCCAAATAACCAGCCGATTGAACTGTCACTGCCAACGATGGTGCCGACGGCAAATTAAGCAGTGGATACAGCTCCGTAAACCTCAGTCGCAGTATGTGCAACCAAGCTGGTACTTTCCCGACCATCCCCATAGCTGAATGGTCTTGTCTGAGTAACGTTCCCAGTAATTGTACACATCGCGCTTGCAATTCGACAGATATTGGGTGCCTACGACGCAAATAGTACTCCAATACAGCAACAATCAAACGTGTTTCACCAGTTTGGCCAGAAACGCTCGGCTGAAGAACTGTTGAAGATAGTTGCCGCTCCGCTTCCTCGGTCCACAAGAAGTTGGTATCCCGTCGAAGATGTTGCAACCATTCATCGGCATCTTCTTTTCGCATGTCACCTCCTTCACTATTCATCCACGAACACTGTATTGTACAACATTCCATGGAATGGTTTCATTAAAGTACTGCTTGAAATTCCAGGAGCACACTGCAACAGTCCAAAACGGTTCTGACGATGAAAAGTTTCACCAAACCACATTTTGGATTCCGGCAACTCTTTTGGTACCAGCAAAAGACAGGCTTCAGGCTCATAGTTTAACGCTGGAATTTTCAACGACTGCAAATAGGAAAATGCGGAATTGAACGCGTCGAGCACATTCTCTCTGGTTGTTCGATACTTAGCATCCAACACCAGCCATCTGTTTTCTACTGTGAGCACAAAGTCTGGCCGTTGCTCCCCAATCAATGAAAAGGGCTCATTCTCTCTATGGTCCCAATAGGCTTTAAATCGATGATTGTACAACAACCGAACAGGTCCTCTATCGCACTTCCAAGTCACAGTACAGCCCTGTAAGGAATCTAAACTGCCTCCCTTCCAACGGGGTTCAACCCTCAACATCTCCGTCAAGATTTGTACAAGTTTTCGAAAACACCAAACTTCGTAGATGGTATACGAATGGGGTTGGGAAACCGGAAATTCTTGCGACAATACATCGAACATCGGAGAGGTCACTTGCTCGGCCAAACGCATAACTTTGTTCAACACAGGAGACTTTGAATGAACACTTGGAAAGTCGACACTCTGTATGGAATGGTACTCGTACAAAGGGTATTGCAACAGCAACGAACGAAGACGTTGCATACCCTTTCGAAAGTTCGTGGCACGAGACTGACGCCAAGGGGCATCTCCTGACTCCAGTTTGTTCACGGTTTGGACCATCGTATTGAGAACTTGATGAACTGCGACACAGATATTTCGCGCAGCCTGTGCATCAATTTCTTGAGTAGACACCTCTAGACTTTTGTCGACATCTGGTTTTCCAAGAAGCCACTGCTGAACACTCGGATCTGATGCCACATCCAGCACTCGATTTGGTGATGTACGGGCCAGAGACATGTATTGAGATAGTTCTTTCCTTGGAATCCAGGACTCTACAGACTGGATCAATGTGACAAATTCAGTAAACAACGTGAGGACAGCCTCTACGCACAACGCATGCCCCAACCCTTTGAACAGAATTCCCCCCAAGCGAATCCCTGTATACCCAAGACCATAGTGTCCCCAATGCGCAATCTCAAGCAGCATTGTGCGCCACTGTTGACGACTGTACACCTTTTTTGGGTCAGGCAACACTTCTACTGGATAAACCCAAGACTGCCTTCCACGATGTACTTCCAAAACGGAATGTCCAACCACAAACGTTGTATACAACCTCCATCCATCCTGAGATTCCAAAGGTAGACCAGTCCATAAAATGGTGTCTGCAGAGACCACAATCTCATATTCGTGAAACTCTCTGAACTGAAACGGTGTTGTCAACCACTCGCCATTTTCCACATCTAGTATTCTTAGTTCTGGTCGCATCTGTCAAGTCCAAGACTGCACAACACCGAACCGTCGAATCTGTTGTCGAATGCGCTGCGCCTGCTCCAAACACAAAGGCAGATTGTTCGCGCGAAATAGAGTCTCCAACAATTCCAGTCGTTCTCCAGTCCAAACCACTTCATCCCCTTTCAATTTTGGAAACACTTTGGACACAATGGCCTCATCCAACAAGGTTGATTCGTCACACCCGATTACCAACCCCGCCTGTATATACTGAGTCATCGCCTCAAGAGTGCGATATCCAAAATGGCTTCTTGATGGACGCAGTAATTCATAGAGTTCACACAGTGCATCTTGTACAAATTTAGAAATGTCTGTCTTTTTGTCAAACCACGCTGAAATATCAACATTCCACAGTTCAATGCTGTGGGCACGATCCAGTACTTTATCGGGTGGTTGGTGGGCGCCTCTTTCAAAATTCATTGTCCCAGCAACCCAAATGTTGCTCGGCCAGTTTGAAATAAAGGGTGGTACACCAGACACAGTTTCTGGAAACGAGTGGAAAGTCAACGGGCCATCTACTTCAACACTCGATATCCACGGTGCCAAATACTGTTCCATTTTGGCAAGGTTGACTTCATCCAGTACCAAAAAGAAGGGCTGATTCGGGTTGAGATGTGCCCTCAAGACAAAATCTGTCAACACCCCTCGAACGAATACTGGTGGAGAGGCGAAAGCGTTTACATAGCCAAACAGCATACTTGGGTCGCGAAAGTTGGTCTGAATACTCACCAACAGTCTATTGTTTTGTTTATTCAACCCCGCTCGTTCCAATACACCAGCAGCAATATCCCAAACCAGATTGGACTTGCCAACCCCTGTAAGACCTGACAACAAGACAAATTTATTCGATGCACTTTTCCAAGAGAGCAACACTCGACGCAAAGTGGTCACATCGACCACCCAAGACGGATGTAAATCTTGAATGTATGTCAGGATAGACTCTAGGGTCATCAAAGACTCGACTGGCTGAGTTAACTGGCTCTCCAAGTCTGTTTTGGCCAGATCGCCCTCTTTTACAAATACTTGAAAGCGTTGTTCAACCGCGTCACTTTGAAGCAGTTCTGAAATGTCCGCTCCCTTTGAACACTCGTGAAGCCATTGGGTTAACCTCGTGTAGAGCAAGGGGCGATCATCTGCAACCAACCCCACAGAAGAAACACAATCCGAAATCTCACTGGGGGATGGGTACGCTCGACGTGCACCCCACTTCCAATCTTTCGACAATACCCAACGCAAAGGAATAAAATGGTGCCGAGCGGCATCATAAAACAGTTGTTGTTCAGCTGCGACGAGTGCGGGGGCGATGACGGTATTTTCAATGCCCTCAATGTATCGGTCAACATTGTGCTGGAGTTCGTCCTGGGTTTCCAATACAGCAAAGGGCGTAACGTCAGAGATGATTTGCGCTGTTCCATCTGGTGGGTTTTGTGTTCCCCACTCTGTCAATCGCCATATGGCCTGACCAAGATTTTCAA
Source organism: uncultured Myxococcota bacterium (assembly GCA_965661045.1). Classification (GTDB taxonomy): domain Bacteria; phylum Myxococcota_A; class UBA796; order UBA796; family UBA796; genus CAJWHX01. The sequence goes on along the minus strand of CBFICN010000034.1, from coordinate 4,799 downwards.
AATGCCCATGCGACCCTTGAACCTTTTTGGAATGACGTCTCAGTTCCGCCCTCAAGGTCTGCAATGGCGTTTGCCCCCTTGACGTCCAGCCCATCACTTGGGCTTGGTCTAAGATCCTCGACACGTGTAGAGAGTCTTCTGTATACAAAATGCAGTATGCTAATTTCCACAACGATATGGAATATCCGGACATAAGTAATACTCACAACACAAGTACAAAATTACTAGTATTGTAACTGACATTTCGGAACAACTCGAACTGAAATGCCCAAATCTGTCCATTTGCTACACCAATAACTCTTCAATTTTTCCAGTGAGAGCGCTCGGATTGGTCAACGGTGCAAATCGAGAGATTGGGCGACCCTGTTTGTCGATCAAAAACTTGGTGAAATTCCATTTGATGGTTGTACCGAACAGCCCTGGACATTCTTGACGTAGCCAGCGAAACAGTGGATGGGCATTGGAACCATTGACGTCAACCTTTTCAAGCAAGGAAAACGTGACGTCGTAAGTCATCTGACAGCCCGCTTGAATCTCTTCTGGTGTTCCCGGTTCTTGGGCCCCAAACTGGTTGCAGGGAACCCCCAACACGACCAAGCCTTTGTCTGCATAACTTCGATGAAGTTTTTCAAGATCTTCGTACTGGGGTGTAAAACCACACTTGCTGGCTGTATTGACAACCAATACCACCTTCCCTTTCAAGATGTTGATATCGAAGGGGTGTCCATCCAAGGTGTGGATGGAAAAATCAAACAATGTTTTCTCATAATCCAGCATATACAAATCTCCAGATGACCATTTTCTTATAAATGAAAAAGCCCTGTAGACCACAGTTGTGCAGTACTTTTCACAAAAATACAAACTTTACTACGTCGAAACTATGTTTTCACTGAGCAGAAACGCTTTATACTTCGCATTCGGTGCATTGACCGACAAACTGCATTTGCGCTTGTTGCAACCGCTCTCTCCACAAAGGGTCAACAGTTGTGGTCACCGTAGACTTAGGCAAACAGGTCACAACGCCACAGCTTTTACAGACAAAATGCGGGTGTACCTCATGCGACCCTTCGCCTTCTTTGATGGGTTCATAGCGGGCAATTCCCGACGCCGTACTGGCAACACGCGCCAACCCAGATTCTACAAAGGAAACCAGACTTCGATAGATGGTTGCTTGATCACCAACGTGCTCAAGAGACTGCACCAAATCAGAATGAGATACCGGACGGGTTTCGGACCACAACTGTCGCAACACCGCGACACGGGTCATTGTACTTTTCAAACCGGCTTGACGGAGCAAAGTCTTGCTTTCTTGTATAGAAATGGTCATACCAACATGTAGCCCAAATGCAAATCAAATGCAAGCCACAACCATTTCAGAAATCAACCTGTGGTGTACATGATCTAAAGGGATAAAAATAGTACACTGTACATACGGACTTCGACTTGATCACACTGGAGCAAGCACTATGCATCATCAAAACAAGCCATCTTTTGGTCTCCGATTGCTTTTTCTGATGTCAACAATTGCCTGTGGACAAGAACAAATCATCGAGAAAATTGAAAATCTTCCTCCACAAATTCTGATCACTTCGCACACGAATGAATCTGTCCTGGTCGAAGGGTTTGAGGCAGAATTTAGAGCCAGCGTTTCAGATGACGACAATGAGTTCAATGATCTACTGGTACGTTGGACCAAGTCCGGCGAGATTCAATGTGATTGGACCCCTGTCTCAACGATGGGAGAATCGTTTTGTCCTTTTGCCTTAACCCCCTCCACCAACCAGATCATCGCCGAAGTCAAAGATCCACAAGGGGCAGCGGGGGTTTCTGAAATCCTACCGACAGTCCGAAGCAATCTTCCCCCCACAGCAGGCATTTTGGCTCCAGTAGATGGAGATTCCTACTATGCCAATGATCCCGTTGCCTTCACCCTAGAAATTTCCGATGCGGAAGAGCCTGCTGACAATATCACGGTCGTCATCGATTCGACGGTGGATGGGATTCTCTTCGAAGGCAACCCCGACAGCAACGGACAAATCGCCGAACAACGCTATCTCAGCCCCGGACAACACATCTTGGGCTTCACAATTACTGACAGCGGTGGCGCCAACGTATCTCGCAGTCTGAACGTATTGGTCAAACCAGACAACGAGCCTCCGACCTGTGCCTTTTTGACACCTGCGCCCGACACCAATGTATTGGGAGGGACCGCCATTGATTTTGTGATGCAGGTCGATGACATCAATATTCCCAACGACACCATTGATGCCAAACTCACATCATCCATCGATGGTTTCATTCCCATCCCTTCCCCGAGTGCCACTGGAGAGATTCAGTACCGCATGGAAAATTTTTCATTGGGTCGGCACACACTGACCCTGACTGCCCGTGACGAACGAGGGCTGGAGTGCTCGACTTCCCAACTTCTGGTCATGGATTCTGTACCTGTTGTATCCATCCAAACACCCAGTGATGGCAGTGTCTTTTCAATAGGTGAAATCGTAGAATTCCAAGGCAGAGTCTTGGACAATGAAGACTTGGAACATGAAATGATCCTTGAATGGTCTTCGAATGTTGACGGACAGTTTCACAGCGACTTTGTCAATGCCCAAGGTAGGCAACAGGTTTTCTATGACCTGTTGAGCGTTGGTCCACACACAATTACGGCTTCAAGCACTGACTCTGGTGGACACAGTTCGAGTGCCAGCATCGAAGTGCGCATCAACACCCCACCGACAGCGCCCAGTGTCTCTTTTCAACCCAGCGTTGTCTACTCAAACCAAGATCTCATAGCCGTACCCGTTGGAGCCAGCGATATCGACAATGACACACTGACCTACATCTATGAATGGAGCAAGAACGGGGTTCTTCAGCCCAACAGCACCGACACCATCCCCTTGACAGAACTCAATGTGGGAGACACTTGGACGGCAACGATCACGTCAGATGATGGATATGATGTTGGTGGCAGCGGTACCGGAAACATCACAGTGTCCAACACTGAACCAACATTCTCCACTGGTATTTCACTGTCAAACAGTACTCCTGAAGCCGGTGACACAATCGCTTGCACTGCTGAAGCCTTCGACGTCGACGACGGCACACTCAACGTATCTTACACCTGGAACCTGAATGGTGCACAGATCAGCACCAACGACACCTTAACCATACCATTGACCGCAGTTGTAAACGATCTCTATACCTGTACGGTAGAAGCAACCGATGCCAATGGAACGACCATCTCTGACTCTCAGTCCGTCAATGTCGCCAACACGCCACCAGAAGTCACGGAACCGATCATCAGCAGCAACCACGGCCAGTTCTTTGTCTCATCGACCCTGACTTGCACGAGCACCGTCATCGACCCAAATGAATCCCTCTCCTCAAGCCATACGTGGATCATCAATGGTTCTGTACTGCAAACTGGTTCGACCATAGACTTGGCTGCATACACCATTTTCCCTGGGGATACAGTATTCTGTCAAGCCGACACTGTCGACGCCGAAGGTGCAACAGCCACATCCACCAACAGCGTAACCCTCTGTGCCTTTTCCACCTGCGATGAAAGTGTGCACCTCAACAATGGCATTGGCATCGACTTTGTCACCATTCCACAAGGCAATTTCATGATGGGTTCCTCTCCCAATGAACCTGGCCGAGATGCCGATGAAAATCAATTCCCAGTAGAACTCACCAATGAGTACAGCGTGTCCACCACCGAAATCTCCCAAGAGATGTACGAAGCACTCATGGGAAATATTTGGACCGCTGGTCAAAACACTTTGAGTGGAGAAGGCCCCACCCACCCTGTCGCGTATCTGTCTTGGCACATGGCGGCTGATTACACCAATGCCCTTACCCAGCATTACAACCAAAGCAACGGCACATCACTGAGCAATTGCTACTCCTGTATGGATTCGGGTACGTCCTCGGCTTCTTGCATCACACTGGGCAACCCCTATCAATGCACTGGCTTCAGACTGCCCACCGAAGCAGAGTGGGAATACGCAGCCAAAGCAGGTTCTACCAGCACCTTTTGGACCACTTCAGGGGGAGGCAACCTACCAAATGCCCACATGGACAGTTGTACAATTGGCTGGTCTCTCGACGATGGGAGTCCCCTCGGAGACTATGCGTGGTATTGTGGACGAAACATCGTGGACGAAAGCAAAGCCATCGGTCAAAACCTCGCCAACGGCTTCAACCTCTATGACATGCACGGCAACGTTTGGGAATGGTGCCACGACGGATACAGCGCTTACTATCCAACCACCGCCACCACCAATTACGTACAGGTGTCACCGGGTGCGGGTCGAGTACTCAGAGGTGGCTCTTGGCAAGACACACCGCAAGAGTTGCGCATCGGAAACCGCAACTCTCAACCCCCACTCTATCGGATGGCAAATGTTGGATTGAGGGTTGTTCGGAGCAATTAACAGAAAAGCCCTATTTTTTCTAAGCCTAGCCAACTACCTGCACACGAGCAAACACCCAAGTCATAGAAACAAACTGCTAATTCCACTCAAATACCGAGATACTAGCAAACACCCAAGTCAACAAACAGTACCAAAAAACTCAAGACCGCAAATCAACGTTGCAGCCCATTTTCAAGGCTGAGAGTGGATCTGAAGAGGCAAGAATCTCCGAAGGATAGCAAAGTGAGATGTGCAAAAAACAAACTGCTACATACACCCAAATATCGACATACCAGCAAGCACCCAAGTCACCAAAACTAACTGTTAAACCCACCCAAACACCGACATACTAGCAAGCACCCACGTCACTAAAAAACTGCCATC
>CBFICN010000033.1:16328-24356 GCA_965661045.1 uncultured Myxococcota bacterium | reverse complement strand
AATCGCTTTTGTGAACGCGAGGCCCCAGTTCTTCGGAGTTGGGGCTTTTTGTTTTTTTGCTTGTTCATGATTTTCAATGGTTCTTTTCCGATAAGGTTCGTTCAGTGAGGTAAAAGGAATGTCAGGGATTTGGATATGGTGGGTGTTGACGTGGTTCGTGGGTATTGGATGGTCTAGACCAGCACAGAATCCAAAGTTGGCGATGGCAGAACGGATGACCCAACAGGGATTGTATCTGTACGCCCTAAAAAGTTTGGATGAAACCATCGCCAAAGGTCTCGGAGATGCAGATGTATATGCCTATCGTGGCATGGTGTTGACATTGCGTGGTCAGTACCAGTATGCCATTGCAGACTTTGAGTCGGGAATGGGGGCTGTTCGCATGGACGGTCGAGATGGGGAAGCCTATGCCTATGCCAAAGCAGTTCGCGGAGAGTGTGCACAAGAAGACTTTGAGAGCATTCGACACTTTGGGAACCTGCCACGAGGGGCCAACATTCGCATTTTGTCTACCGAAGTTGAAGTACAGCGATACTGTCAGAACCCCTTAGAGGCGACCGACGTCCAACACTGGATGGCATTGGAATTTCCACACGCTGTCAAGACACATTTGGCGGCAGCTGACTTGGCACTGGACCGGGGAGACATCGATGAAGCTTGGCGGGTGCTCTTTAACGCACAACTTCACTATCAGTATGTCGGTATACGAGATGTTTTGGCAAGAATTGCACTCATGGAAGGCAACTATGATGAAGCATTTCAACAGATGCAGTACATCGGAGCACAGCGGGTATCTGATCGCAGCATGATTCTCAACGGACTGTCCATGATGCTCTCTGGAAACCATGCTTTCTGGATTCACAAGATGGACCAACCAAGATGGCGCGCCACGGAGAATCCACATCTGGTGTATTTGTTGATGTGGGCCTTCTATTTAGACGGAGACCCAGTCGCCTATCAAAATGAAAAAGCGTGGTACAACTCCATTTGCGATCGAGAGTGTCAGGCGATTGTCCAGAGAAATCTCGAGATGGAGATCCAAGGTCCATTGCCGGTCAGTCTACCGTAGAAAGACTGAAGGCATGAGAACGTGCTAATGTGGATTTGGTTGGGCTTTGTGTCCGCGTTCAATTTGCTGTTCACGAGCCTGTTTGGCTTGTTCGAATAAGTCTTTGGCTTCTGCCTCTTTTCCTTGTTTGGCGGCAATGTTGGCAGACAGCAGCAGTACAAAAGGGCCCTTGGGAGCGAGACTCAACGCAGGTTTTAAGGCCTTTTGTGCATCGTCGTAGGCACCTTGATTGAACAAGTTTTGCGCACAGTTGAGGTGGGCGCGAACCGACTTGGGTTGGGTTTCTCGAATGAGGCAACGGTGTTTGGCGGCTTCGGTCCAATCCTTTTGCGTTTCATAAATTTTGGCCAACTTGGCGCGAAGTGCTGGGTCTTCAAAGTGCTTCAATTCGGCTGTGTATTCTGAGATGACAGTTTGCAGGTCTTTTTCGACCATCGCAATGTGTCCGAGAGAACGGTGTACGTGCTCTCTTGGGATCTCATCAGAGAGGGAGGCCTGAAGCAATTCCTTTCCCAGGTCCCACTGGTTGTTTCGAACCAAAATTACACCAAGAATGGCTTGCAGTTGGGGGGACGGCATGTCTTCAAGCCACTGTGACCCTTTGGCAATCGCGCCTTCATGATCACCACTGTCTGACATCATCCGCAGGATATTGCTTTGGGCGCTTTTGTCGCTTGGGACCCTTTCCAAGACACCGCTCAATATGGCAATCCCCTCTTGAAACCGTCCAAGGTCGGCCAACTGGTTGGCGAGATTGAGCGCAATGACCACCGACTCAGGGTTGAGAGACAGTGCCTCTTCGAAAGTGTTGACGGCATCTTCTTTACGGCCCATGACCGCATAGGTTTGACCCAACATCAAACGGGCTTCCCCCAGTTGAGGTTCGCGTTCCAGCAATTGTTCAAACCGTTCTACGATGGATTCTGGAGAGGTGCCAGGTGCCAATCGTCGAGATTTCACGATGTCGCTCAATTCAGCAATGGTTGCCAAACGATCTTTCGCGTCGATGTCATAGTCAGAGAGGTTGGCAGAGGAACCGTTGTTGCCCCCCATATAGCCCAAGGCTTCGAGTTGTTTCATGACCGATGCATCAGGGGCATCCAATGTAAACTGGGGCGCATCGGCATAGAGAGTCCGTCCCTGTGTCTGCCAACTTTCCCACTTGGATTGATCGACCGTCTCCCACAGGTTGTTGGTCTCGTTGGGGTCTGCATCGAGATCGTACAAGTGGGGGGCTGCGGTGGGCATCAATTTATGGGCACCATCGCTCAACGCGATCTCTGGATGGTACCCAAACCGTTGTTGTACGGTGTTGGATTCCATGTATACAGGGGTCTCCCGTGTTTGCTTTAGGGCATCAATGCCGTCGACATTGTCCATCGGGGGTAGGTTGAGTAATCCGAGTATTGTGGAAGAAAGGTCAACAACGGAGGCAGGGGTATCGACGGACTGGCCATTTTTGAGGGTAGGGTAGGGTTGAACAATCCACGGAATCCGCATGGTCTCATCGTACAGAAACAGTCCGTGCGAACTTTCGCCATGCTGTCCCTCAAACGCTTCTCCATGATCGGCAATCAATACCCAGATGGTGTTTGGGGCATCGGCTGAGATTTGTTGGTGCAAGCGATCAATCTGATCGTCCATGTAGGCAATTTCTGCATCGTAGGTGTTTGCAATGGATTCATACCCTTCGTGTACAATGTGTGGGTGGTGTGGATCGTAGAGGTGTGCCCACATGAAGGTGGGTTTGTCCTTGTTGCGATCGGTGGTCCACCAGTTGAGTAAATCATCAATGACTTCTTCGGCAATCCGCTCTTGTGCCCATCGCCCACCTTTTTGTTCGTCAATTTCATCAAAGTAGAGGTCAAACCCTTGATCTAGGTTCCAAATCTTGGTGGTGACAAAGGCAGAGATCGAAGCCACCGTCTGGAAATTGTGTTTTTTCAACGTCTCTGGCAATGTTTGAATGGCATCGGGTAAAATCGCGTCGCCATTGTTTCTGATCCCGTGGTGAGGTGGGTAAAGCCCAGTCAGCATGGATGCATGAGATGGGGTTGTCAACGGAATCGAAGAGTAGGCATTTTCAAAGCGATAGCCTTGTTTGGCAAAGGCATCAATGCGCTCACTTTTTGCCGCCTCATATCCATAGGTGCCCAAGCGATCCTTTCGTGTGGTGTCCATTGAAATGAAGACCACGTTCGGGTAGACAGGTTCTGTATTGGTTTCTAGGTCCGACGATGGACTTGGACCACAGGCAAGGAGTGTAAGGAGCATTGCGTTTCCAAGGATTGATTTTTATTGTAAAGAGGCCAAGATCTCATCCAACTGATTCTTGTACACAGGATCTTGTACTTGTTGCAAGGAGCGTTGTGCGAGAGCCTGTGCATCGGTAGACTTTCCTTCTTGTTGTAGAACATGGATTGTGGCAATGGCACTGGGGATTTGAACCTGTTCTTCATTGGGCCAGCGTTCTTGAATGGCCACTAAGGTTTGGTGGGCATTGTCAAACTGTTCAAGGGCTATGTAAATTTGGGTACGCAATTCTTCCACACTCATGTCCCAACCTGGACCCAGTTCAGAAGCCTTGTACCCGTCGAGGCTGTCTAATGCTTCGGCAAGTTGCTCATTGGAGAGTAGCGCTTGTGCTTTTTGAATGTGAACTTGGGCAGCCACCTCTTCATCCTCAATGTTGTCGATGGCGTTGAGTACACCCACAGCGAGATCAAATTCCCCGATGGTCATGTGGACTTGTGCTTTGCCCAGGGTAGCCCATTGCTGTTGTCTGTCTTCAATCCCCACACTTTCCGCTTCATCGAACAGGGTCATCGCTTGTTCAAGGTTGTCCTCTCCAAGTGCATTGTGGGCCTGACTCATGAGAGCCTCCCATTGGACATCTGGATTGGACGCTTGTGTCGCCCATGCATTGGCCAGTTCGAGTCCTCCTGCTGAAGGGGCGATTTGGTTGATTTCCATCAACATGTGAATCTCAGAACCCGTGACGGCTTCTGTTGAAATTTCAGACAAGGCATCCCGTGCTGACTCCCATTGTTCTGTCATCATATAGGCACGGGCCAGTCCCGATCGAACCAGTCTAGGTTCCACATCTTGCTCGAGGAGACTCTGATAGTGCGGTATGGATTGTTCAGGCTGTTCATTTTCCAGTAGCATATCGGCAAGTTCAAGCGTCAGTGGTGCTGCAAACTCAGAAGGCAGTCCCGTTAGGCCTTGTTCCATCGTTCGAATGGCGTCGATGAGTTGACCCTCAATGCGCAGTTGAGATGTTCTTTCCATCAGATACTGCACCAATACGGTGGGAGAGGCTTTGGCCAGACTTTGTTGGCGTGATTGCCACGTGCGAACTTCTTCTTTGGAGATATTTGGTGTTTCCAAGTACAGTTGAATGAGTTGCAATTCCACGATGGGATCAATCTGTGAGAGATTCAATCCGATTTGACAGACGTTGCCCCGTACCTGCGGACCGCTCAATCGAGCAAATCCGAGGGCCGCTTCTGAGCGCAGTGCATCACTAATTCGCTCATTGTTTACGATGACTTGGTATCGATCTAGAGCCCGTTCATCTCCAGCCATTTCAAGTATTGTTGCACATTGCAATTGGGCTTCAGGCGTGGACAGGTTGAGTTCACACTCGCTGATGGCTTCACTCAGTCGATCCATCTGTGCCAACGCCAATGCGATGGATGTGTGGGCTTCAGAACGTAGCGCCTCATCATCTACGCCAAATCGAAGGATGTTTTCCCAAGCCAACAGCACATCCTCAACGGCGTTTTGTTCTTGGGCAATTTGTGCCAATTCTTGCCACACTTGAATCTGGATTTCTTCACTGGGCTGTGTTTGCAAAATTCGCTGGTAGGCTTCTTTGGCTCTCTCCATTTCTCCAGCCAATACAGAGGCTTGTGCGGATCCCATCAATCCTTGATACCGAATGAGTGAATCGTTGGACTGTTGCAGAGATGCAAATGCCAAACGGGCTCCTTCAACGTCATTGGCTTGAAGTTTGCTGTAGGCCAAAAGGACTTCAATGTGTTGGGATTCCACAGGGTCTAATTTTTCTCGCAGTAGACTTTCCCAAATTTCATTGGCTTCTTGGTGCTTTCCTAGATTGGACAGCGCCTCTGCCATCCCACTTTGTGCCGCACGACGAATGCCATCGTTGTTGTCAGACTGTTCTTCTCCGACGAGAGAACTATACAGTTCGAGTGCCTCTTCAAACTCACCTTGGTCCAGAATGCTTCGAGCCTCGCCCAGTTTTGCTTGGGCTAAGATCTCTGGTGGCAGGTCTCCAACACTGTCCGCGTCATTTTGGAGCAACAGTCTTGCCAGAGAGACCCTTGCTTCTTCTTGCGTTTCCGGTTCGACTTCAGCGATGTTCAGGACTTCTTTGTATTTGTCGGCTGCGGTGGAAATATCATCTTGTTCTTCAAGCAGCCGTCCTTGAATCAGCAAAGAGCGAGAGCGAAGACGCCCGTCCGTTTTGGCGCTTTCCGTGAGGCCTTCGAGTAAAGCCATCGCCACTTCTACGTTTCCAAGACGTCTCCAGAGATCGGCCAATGCCAACGTAGCCGTCTGAGTTGTTTGGCTATTGGGTTCTGCCTGCTGTTGAAGCTGTTCATAGGCAGCTATTGCTTCATTCAGGTTGCCCAGTCGATCGTGTGCCCGCGCTTTGGATTCTATGAGTCTTAGAGCCAGTCCGTCAGAGACTAAAAGTTGCTCTGCTCGTTGCAATTCTTGCAAGGCTTTGTCGGACTGTCCGTGTTGAAGTCGCAAGTCTGACAAGGCCATGTGCAAGTCGGCTTGAACTTCTGGCAGCGCTTCCATGGATGTATACAGAGATGCCAGTTCCTCTTCAGCGTTGCATTGAACGATCCCACAGCTTTGCTCTGTATAAAAGATCAGTTTGGCGCGTTGAAATGTCGACAAACTTTGGTATGTCATCAACGGTTTCAATCGTTCGAGGGCTTTGTCAGGCTGGGAGTGCGTCAATAGGAACTGGGCAAATCGCAAACCAACCTTGGTGTTCAGTTCCGTATTGAGGTCAGCGGCCGTTAAGGCTTTGTTGAACAGCGTTTCGCTTCGGCTGACATCGCCATTTTGTTCCGCCAAGATCGCGGACTCGATGTAATACTGGACTTGTTCATCCAAGATTTGACTTTGTTCCGCCAGTCTTTCGTATTGCTCAGAAGCCAACCCAGCATCCTGTTCTCTCATCTCTTGGGCTTGTGCTTCTAGAGATTCGAGGTCATTGTGCTGTGTATCCAGAGCTTGTGTGACCAGAACAGACCCCACTCCCAAGGCAAACAAAACCAAGGCGGCTTGTAGTTGTGGCGCTCCCCACGTACCATAGCGATCGACGGCATCCTGTAAGTCTACCAGAGCTCCACGTTGCTCAAGTGTTTTCAGTTGTTCGCTTGTCAGGCCCTGCACACCTCGAAAGTCCGTGTTGGTTACCGTGGCATTGTCGAAGTTTGCGTTGGTTAAATCACTTCGATGAAAACTGGAATCTCGAACATCTGCACCCATAAATGAGGCAGAGCGCAACGACATTTCGACAAAGGTGCACCCCACGCAAGATGCTTCATCAAACTTGGCATTTTGGGCTTTTGACCCTGTACAGTCTACATTTTCCCATTGTGCTTGACTCATATCGGCGAAGCGCAAATCTGAATCGTAGAATCTCGACAGACGCATTTGGGTTTGTCGCAATGAGGCTTCGTATAGATTGATCCCTTGCAGATTGCTCTTGTTGAGAACTGCTTGATCCAAGGTGGCCCCTTTTAAAATGGCGTAGTCAAGGAAGGCCAACGTGAAATTGCTACGGATGAGATTGGCCGCTTCGAGTTTGATCCCACTGAGTAGAGCCCTCGAGGCATCGCTGTCAATCCACCGAGCGGCCGTGTGGTTGCCACCTCGAAAATCTTGTTGAAATAGGTCAACCGATTCATTGAAGGAGAGAGCCTCGGTTCGGTGAAGACGATGGCGCTCTTCAGCGGGCATTCCCAAACGCTCACGACGTCGATTGGCTTCCGTTTGTTGACGTGCTTTGCGCTCAGCTTCATCAAGCAGTTTGGCTTCTCGTTGTTCTTCTTTGACTCGAATTTCAGCCAACCTTTGCAATCGAGCCTGGTGTTCCTGTTGGCGCTTTGTCTCCAAAGCACTGGCAACCTGACGTTTTTGCTGTTCGCGCTCAAATGTCGCTTGAGCCTGGCGAGAGAGGTACAGTTCTTCGAGGCGCTCTTTAAACTCATCCAACGTACGAGCCAGTGCTGGAGATTGGGTGGAAACCTTATCGGTAAACTGGTACCAGCGTTGTTGGAGTGGGCTTTGAATCTGTACAGAGAAATTGTTGGTTTCGACGGAAATATTTTCTTTCTCGTAGGCGACTTGTAATTCAAGCAAGGCTGCTTGGACTTCACGTTCCCGTTCTTGCAATCGTTCGAGGCGTTGTTGCTTACGTGCAAAGAGTTCTCTTTGTTGAGATTGTTCTTTGAGCAACGGGTCATTGGCTCTACGTTCTTGTTCCGCTCGAACCTGTTCAAGAAAGGCTTCTTGCTTTCTCTGTCTTTCAAGAACTTGAGATTGCTGGGTTTCAATATCCGCTTCAATTTGAGCAGACAGTTCTTGATACTCTTGACGCCGTGCTTCTTCCAACAATTGATTTTTGAGGCTGGACAGTCTCTCTCTCTTTCGTTCGATTTTGGCTTGCTGTTCTTTCTCGAGGGCTTCCAAACGGCGCAACTCTCTTTCTTGAGCCAATCGCTCTGCTTCCCGAGCCTTTTCTTCTTCACGTGCTTTGCGCTGTGCCAGTTTTTCTTGCCGCTTTTGTTCTTTGGCTTCTTCTAATTGGTGTTGTTTTTCTTGGCGCTCTTGAACTTTTCGTTCTTTTTCCAGTCGTTGTCGCTCAGCGATCTCCGCCTGTTCAAGTCTTTTGCGCTCCCGTTTTT
>CBFICN010000033.1:0-16318 GCA_965661045.1 uncultured Myxococcota bacterium | reverse complement strand
CCTGTTGCTTTGCTTCTTCCGCTTGTTTTCGGAGGGCCTCTCGATGCTCTTTCTTTCGTCGCTGAGTTTCCAGCCGCTCTTTTCGTTGTTCTTCCTTTTGTCGTTGCCTTTCCTCTGCCAAGCGTTGTTGTTCTGCTTGTTTTTGTTCCCGGTTTTCTTTTTCCGCTTCGGCCTTCAACAACCTTTCGAGTGATTTGTCAATCGCCAGTCGTTGCACCCGCTGAATTGCTTTGCCCGACTGTTCAAATTCAAAGGATTCTACAAACGATTCTTCGGTCTCTGCAACTGTGGCTTTTGCTTTTCTCTTCTCAAAGTTTTGGTAGCGTTTGTCAATGATGGCTTTGAGCTGTGCTTTGTGTGCTTGTTCAAGTTCCACAGCACGTTGTGCCTCGAGTATTGCTTTCTTTGCTTGTTCCTCTTCAAGTTGTTGTTTGCGCTTGTCTAATCGAGCTTGCTCTTCGGCAATTCTTCTGTCGTGTTCTTCCTTGGCTTGTCGTTGTTGAGTCAGGCGAGCTTGTTCAAGTTGTTGCTCTCGTTCGATTTGTTCTTTAAAAGACACCAAGGACTGAGTGACCAGTCTGGCTTGTAAGTCCTGTAGTTCTTGTTTGGATAAAGATTTAGTTGCGAGTGTGTCCGACAAGATGTCTTGAATGGACCGTTCCTGAATGGCTCTTAAATCAGATACGGTCTCTGGGGCTATTCTCAGTTCGGTGTTCTCAGACTCTAGATGTTGTTCGATGGCCTCCATTTCGACTTGTACGCGTTCGGAAATGGTTTGTATGATGAGTTCAGAAGTTTGTTGCAACTGCATGCGATCGATGCCGATTGTATCATCGCTGGTGTCATTTGTTTCGGTTGTGGCAACGTCTTCAAGATCAGTTTCAGTGGGCTGATTGGATTCTGTATTCGTGGGAGAGGAGATTTCTGTAGAAGGAGGGGGCGTAAACCAATCGTACACTTTGTCGAACAAAGAGCGATAGGCTTCTGAATCTTCGATGCTGACTTGGGTACTCGGATGGGCTTTGCTGTCTGTAGGCAGTTCGTTATCCAGTATAGAAACAAAAGGCAGATCAGGCTCTGTTTCCAGTGATTCCAATGATTGGTCTAGGTCATCGAAGGAATCGTCCGCTAAAGATTGGATTTCTGTTTCAATCAGTTTGCGCTCATATTCCAACTCCGCCCGCAGCATATTTTGTTTGTTGAGTTGCTCAAGCGTGCCTTGTTCAGGTTCCAGTATGGAGCGACGTTCCAACAAGATTTGGTTGCTGCGGTGCAGTGCTTCTTGTTGCAACTGCTCCAGCAATTGAGCTTCGGTTTGTTTCCAAGCCTGAAGTTTCTCAAAATATTCTTGTTGTGCATCCATAGCACGTTGTGCGAGCTGTTGGGTGCTCTCGATTTGTCGATCCAGTTGCGCTTTGAGCTCTGGATTCAAGGGAGATGCTTGAAGACCTTTGCGCAGTGCGTTTTCAGCCTCTAAAGAAGCTTCGGTCTGCTGATAAATTTCTGTTGATCGAGTGTTGAGTTCTTTGAGGTGTGCAGGCAGTCGATCGGCTGATTCAAGGTTTGCAAAGAATGTCTGGATGTCCTGTTGGAGACTTTGTCGTTCTTTTTGCTGTGATTGAAGCAGTTCTTGAATGCCTTGTTCTTGCTGCTTGCGCTTCAATAACCGTTCCCGTTCAGCTCTTTGGGCTTCCTTCTCTAGACGGCGCTGCTCCTCGCGTCGCTTTCGTTCTTCAATATTCTTTAGGCGTCTGGCTTCCTGTTCCTTTTTCCATGCTTCTTCTTGCTTTTGCAATTCGGCTTGTTGACGTGCACGTTCTTCTTTCCACTCCTGAAACGTGCTGCGCACTTGTTCACTGATTTTGGCAGTGTCAATCCAGGTACGTGGGGTGATTTTTTTTCTGAGAGATTCAATTTTACTCCCGACATCTCTTTGGAAATTGAGTCCTCTTTTCCGAAGTTTATTGATGGCTGGAGGTAGGCCTTCATAGGCCCCACCGGCAAGCAGTTTATCTCGAATTTCTTCACTCAATCCCACAGTATTGGTGATGCGGGCATTGTAGCAAGAAATGTCGTCTAGACTGCACCCCGTGAAATCGACATTTGCCAAGTCACAATTGTTGAAATTGACACTTTTGAGTGCTGCACCACGAAAGGAAGAGTATCGAAGGTCAGAACCACTCAATGAGCAATTCGTCCAAACGCTTTCATCAAATTTTACTTCATAAAAACTGCCATCTTCGAATGTCACCTCTTCAAATTGACTGTTTGTCAGCGTGCTTTGCTCCATTTCTATAAAGCGTCCCACACATTTCTCAAAATGACAATGATGCCAACTGGCTTGTCGCACGATCGCTGCGTGAAACTCTGTCTCCACAAACGAGACTTTTACAAAACGGGTTTGATGGAATTGACTTTGACGAAAGTCTCCTCGTCTATATTTGAGATTAGACCACTCTATATCGACCAAACTTTGGGCACGATATGATGCATTTTCATGCAAGATGGGGTCGTTGGAGGAGGACATATAGAACGGGTAACAGAGGCTGTGGTTAAAGGTCGTTGGCTGTCACAAATTGTAACCCAATTTCACCATTGTTTCACAGATAAAAGCAACCCAAGATGTCAAGGGTTTGATGGCCATCGACATCTTTGTCTCAGTGCGTGTCACCACAAGGAATTTTGATTGTTTTCCGTTGCGTCTATGCTGGTTCATTTGAGTGAAGGTACTGCATCAATTTGCACGCTACCAATGCCGATACACGACAATCTTCGAGGGCTCTATGCGCGTTTTCTGGATATTCCAAATCCAAAAATTTACAAGCTTCTTCAAGTCGAACGCTGCCTTTGCGTTTCCCATTGGCATTTAGGGGTGGCTTGCCTTGAGCTGTCATGACGTCTTTCGTCATTTTCATTAGACATTCCCCCCAAGGTAAGTGAATCCCAATTTCAGCCAGCCTTCGGCTGTCGAAAGGTTGATTGAAGGCCACTGCTAAGAGCCCATTTTCTTTGGGGAGACCATTCCACCAGTCAATGAATCTATTGCGGATTGTGTCGAGCGACGCGGCTTTTAACAAATCTTCTTCTTTAATGTTGTTGATGCGTAAGGCCCTGTAGGCATTGCCGTCGAGTTCATTTTGGTGGCGAATCAAGGCACCAAATTCACTGCGAGTGCGACCGTATTCATCAATGCAAACCGCACCAATTTCTATCACTTCAGATGTTGAGCCAAATCCAGTTGTTTCTACGTCGACGATGACCAAAGGGTGAGTAAAGTATTTCATAATGTTTTCTCCACTGTTAACTTAACCTTTCAAACGATCTATTGGATTACTTCGGACAGTTATTGGTCAATTCTCTTTCATGACGATACGTGTGCTCTATGAGCCACTCTGATACACAATCGATAGACTGGGAATTGCATCGATTGAAATATGTGTTTGCAATGTTTTTTGTACAAAAGATCATCTGGTCAGATGATGTGGCTGTTCCAGAAGAATTGTCCTTTGTTCGAGAACACTTTCCGTCTGAATTGTTGGCTGCTTTGCGACTCACAGACCCTTCAAAGTTCCCGTCATTGTTGGAGGTTGCTCTGGAAAAGCTTCCCTCGTCACTGGCTGAAGAGGACAAACTGCAAGTCATTGGACTGTGCTTTGGGGCTGCTGCTTCGACTGGGACAGTGAATCCAGCAGAGATTGCCATCATGCAGGTTGCCGCTGAAAAGCTTCACGTTTCCAATGAGCGTTTATTTGAGTACATTCAGGAGTTGCTGTATTGAGCGGTCAGTTGTCGTTTGAGTTGTTGTAGCGCCCGACCACGGTGTGAGATTTCATTTTTCTCGGGCATCGACAATTCTGCCATTGAGCGTCCGACATACTCTGAAGGTAAAAATAGAGGGTCATAGCCGAAACCGCCAGTTCCACAGAGTTCCAGCGCGATGTGTCCCTCACAGCAACCTTCGATGTATTCAGTGGATGAACCATCAAATATTGCCATGACACATTGAAAGCGGGCGCTGCGTTCTGTTTTGTCTTTCATTTCGCCAAGCAATTTTTGATTGTTGGACGCGGCAGTCCCTTCTGTGCTGTACCGCTTTGAGAACACTCCAGGTCGTCCGCCCAGTGCATCAACCACTAGACCAGAGTCATCAGAGATGACAACGCCACCGGTGTAGGGGTGTACGAACTGAGCTTTTGATGCTGCATTTTCATGAAAGGTTTCATATGGCTCTGGAGCCTCAGGGATTTCTGGAAAATCCAGCAGGGATTGAACGTTGAATGGGGTGTCGGCAAAAAAGGCTTTGATTTCTTTGACTTTGTTTGCATTGGCGGTGGCAAAGATCAATGTTGTCATAAGGGGTCCCGGGGGCTTTAGTGTGCAAGTGTGATCGTTTTGTTTACCGTGGGAATCGGGGTTGAGTAGAGTTCATCCCAACCAAGCCACGGTTCATTTGGAAATCGAATCTCTATGCTTTGTATCTCTTTGGCACGACCAAAACCAACGTGCCAATGGGGAGATCGGTTTGCACCGTAGCTGGATTGTCCATGAATGAGTCCTGTCCAAGTGACCCCATTGACGGTGATGCGCACCATCGTACCATTTGGCCCCTCGATGTTGAGCCAATTGTTGTTGGTACACTCCTCGGAAAGCCAGAGTTCGGGCGGGCTTTCTACGTCGGTGATCCAATAGTCCAATATTCCATCGTCATTCCAGTGTAGAGGGATCACGCTTCGAAAAGATCCGCTGAGGGTCAGTCCCCATTCCTCTGCCATTTCCACAAAGCCATTGGGACTTTGCATGAGCGCAGACATGCCAAGATCGCCTTGATATTCAGGGTCCACTAACCCTTCATAGGTGTGATCTCCCATCGCTGAAAAAATGTCCACAGCGCCATCGTTGTTCATGTCCACCAATCGCACCCCCCAACTCATTTCTTTGGGTTCCATTTGGGCAACTCCCCATGAATGAGACACATCGACAAATGTATTGGCACTGTCGTTGATTAAAAGATGGTTTTGTGAAAGATCTCCAGAAAGAACATCCAGCCAACCATCTCGATTGACATCGGCAACATCGATGCCCATCGAATCTTGAATGGGTAGGCAATGACAACTGTGATCCGGTCTAAAATGTGCATCCTCGTTCCACCACAACACATTGCCACCAAATGTGGCCCCGCGATCATTGGCATCCATGATATCGATTTGACCATCCATGTCAAAATCAGCCAAAACGGCATCAAAGGTTTTTCTCGATGCGTGATCCCTTTGGAGACTCCTGTCAATGGCAAAGTTTTCGTGTCCCCAAAGAATGACATTTTGATCGGATTGGGTTGGCAAAAATGCGAGGACGCCCGCATAGATATCCTCAATTCCATCTCCATTGAAATCTCCAACCCGAAAAATGTGTATCTGATCCTGTCCAAAGTTGGTGTTGTGTGATTTAGACAAGAGACCCGCATCGTTTTTGAACCACCACAACTCAGTCCCATTTCGGATTCCGTTGGGTTGGACTTCCATGACCAGATCCTTCCAACCATCCTGATTCCAGTCTAGAATTGCCATTGCACCGCAGTGCTCGCTAATTTCTGTGTGGTGACTTCGTTCGTACTGGACTAGCGTTTCAGATGGAAAGCACTGTAGCACATCGATGTAACCGTTTTTGTTGACGTCAAACGCTGCAACTTGTGGTCCTTCGTTGTGGTAGGGGGAGTCCATTTGTCTACCGATGGTCACGAGGTTGGACCTAGAGAAAGACAGGGTGGTGTTCTCACAGGTCTGCGGACTGGATTCAGGTTGGCATCCAAAAATGGTTAGTAAAAAAATCATCAACAAATTGTCAGAAAAAGGGTTTCACGTCTTGGTTAACGTGAGATATTTGGTGCGATCAATTATAAGATACTATACAATCTATTCATCTTATCGATTTGAGGTAATCATGATGCACAAAATTATTCAATCTTCCCTTTTGGGGACAGCCGTTTTGGGTCTCGTCGCCTGTGGTGAACAAGAGAAAGCCAGTACAGAAACCGAAGCGGTACAGTGCGATTTGTCATTGGATGAGTTGACCGATTCTGAATGGTTGTTTTTGAAAGAAATCAATGGACAAGACCCAGAGCCAGATCCAAAGAGCCGTTTGAAGTTCGTCAGTAAAGACGGCAAAATGGTCGCCAAATACACGGCTGGTTCTCTGTCTGACATGTATGATTACGAATGTGGCTCAGATCTCGAGGATGGTCAGTTGGTCTGTCGCACAAAACCTGACATTGTACAATGGTGTCAGACGTTGATGAGCAGCAATCGAAAGTGCAATCTGAAAACGTTGCAATACATCGACGAGACGCTGACAGATTCTGAAGAGGTCAAGAAAGGCATCGAAGAAGCAACCAAACTGTTTAAAGAAGCCAAGTCTGGTGACAATTTCACCCGCTACAAGCGTCAGTTCAATACCTTGACCAACAAACTTCAAGGCATCATTTACGTCAATGTGGACACCAACAACTGTCGATTGAACGTCATTGACCACTATGTGGCCTATGTTGACAAAAAGCGTCAAGAGGATTCCAATCCAAACGGAAACAATGGTTTCGTCAAAAACGAACTGGGGACATTGCAATGGGAAGACTGTGAAACCCCACAGATTTTCGATACGACCACCGCTACTTTTCCTGAAAAACCAGAAGAAGTCCAGCCAATCGGACGCCACGCTGTGGGGACAGAAGTTCATTACTGGGTGTTGCACGAGCCGTTGCGCTATGCTGAAGAAGGTTGTACCTATACATACGATGTATTCCACAATTACAAACGTGTAGAGTCTGGTTTGACGCCGGAAGTTGTGGATGTCAAAGGCAAGAAAGAAAACCGCTACCACTATGCCAAAAAGTATGACACCGCCAGTAAACGTGGAACGGCTGAAGTTGTGATGACAACGCACAATATCCAGTGCAAAGACAAGCCAGTCAAGAAAATCACCACGTGCAACAAAGTCTTGATTCGTTGATGACTGTGACTGTGTTTTGATTGCTCACTTGTTCTAGCCACGCAACGGTGTACACAAGAGCAACACGAAAGGGGAGCCAAGCTCCCCTTTGTTCTTTTAGTGATCTTGTAAGGCTTGATCGTTTAAGTCAGACCCATCACTTTGCTTCGGTTGTCTTTTTCTCGACCGGTGTCCACAGCTCTACACTGGATGGATAGTTGTCGTTGTCTGCCATTAATAGGGCAACACCGATATCAGTGAGCGCGATGTTTTGTTGAATGAGTTGACCGTCGATTCCACGCACGAAAAAAGAACAGAAATACTTCTGGTTTGGATACCATTCAAAACGCTCACCAAAGAAGTGTTTGATGCGGTAACGCCGTTTGTTTTCCACATTGTAAATGTTGATTTCGGGTGGAATGATTTCTTTGGGGACCCAATCTGGAAGGTTGTCAATCTTTTGCTGTCTGCGTTTTTCTTCGCGTTTTCTGACTTCTGGATTTTTGTATTTTCCATCGCCCAGATCTACTGGCGGAAGTGGTGCGCCATCGGTTTCCAATGCGACGTATTTGCCTTCCGGATGGGGAATGCCTCGTTTGGCATCTGGAAAGTCAGCAATGTTTGTCCCATCAAGAGACACTAGGTGGTTTCCTTCTGTATCGGTGTAGGACAACAAGTTCGCTTTGGGGGCGACATCGATGTTGATGACCTGATCTAAAAACTCAAAAGCCCTGGAAAAGCCGTCGGCTTCCGAGAAAAAGTAGGGGCGACGCTTTCCTGAATCATCGATGAACGTCAAGAGCATCGTCTTGCCTTCATAGACTTGTAGATCTGCGGGTTCAGTCCCGGGAATCTCATGTTTTTGAATCATGCCTGCAGTCAAGTACACACTCAGTTGAGGAGGACCGTCGTCTGTTTCGATAGTCGGCACCACGATGGCTGCGTCGTGCAGCCACACCCCACGAGCGATGGGCTTACCGATGGGCAACTGATCGACACCCTGATTTTCTGGGTTTAAAATGAAATTGTTGGTAAACAATTGAAAGTAGAACAAGCGTCCATCTGGAGACCAGTTGTAATGGTAAATGTTGTTCGACCCACAATCTGTAAATAAAGTTTGAATATTGGCTTTGCGTTTTAGAAAGCCAATTTTGCCCTCTTCGCAATCTTCATAGACTTCACGGATGTTATTGTACAACGATCGTTCAGCGTAAAAATCTTCTCTTGAACACCCCAGCACTGTGGCCAATAACCAAAGCATATGGTTCTCCTTTGTTTTCTATCGAACATCCCTTGTGCTGTTTAGACAATGGATTGGTCTGAAAGTTCCCTTAACCGATTTGCTCGGTGGGCGGCATTACTCTGTGGCTTGGCTGTTTTGAGATTTGTATTGCTCAAATTGTGTCCACACTTCATTCTTTTGTGCTTTGAAGGCGGTGTAGTCTTTGCCAGACAACTTCTTTCCCTTTGGAAACTTGACTTTCATTGCGTCAACAAAGCGCTTGTTCTTCCACACTTGATAGTGTAGATGCGGTCCAGTGGAAGCACCAGTAGAGCCAACTTTTCCGATTATTTGCCCCTTTTTGATTCGCTGTCCTTTTTTGACGGAGATGGCAGAGAGGTGAGAGTAGGAGGTTTCATAGGGACTCATGTGTTTGATTTTGACAAACTTACCATGGCCACCATTTCGTCCAGCGTAGGTGACAACCCCATCGGAAACTGAACGAACCGGTGTGCCTGTTTTGGCGCCAAAATCTGTGCCGTTGTGTGGTCGAGTTGTCTTATGAATCGGGTGGAACCGTTTGGGATTGAAACTGGATGTGACACGGGAGAATGACAGAGGGGATCGCAAGAAAGGACTCTCTCTAGAGACACCATCTTTGTCGTAATACGCTGTGATATCTCGACTGTTGGTGAATCGAATGGCTTGGTACTCTTTGTCTTTGTTGGTAAAGAGCAGAACCAGTGGGGCACCCAGTTTTACAAATTGTCCATCCTGCCACATTTCTTCGACCAGCAACTCTGCACTGGCGCCCTTGCGAATTTCTGTATTGAAGTCAATGTCGTATTGCAGGACTTCTGCCATCATGGCGATGTCTCTGGCCCGCAGACCTTGATCTACTGCCGCGGCCCACAAAGAACTTTCCACGACGAAGTGGCGATAGCCCAACTGAATATCAAAATTGATTTTTTCTTGTTCGGCTGTCCAAGCATCGTCTGTTTTGCGAATTACCAGCGTGTCGTCTTCACCAAGAGAAAAACGAATCTCGTCTGGTGTCTCAGCACCCGGTTGAAATTGAAAACGAAATTCCTGACCAATTCTCAGGTTTGCCAAGTCTAGGATGTCCAAAGCTGCATTTCGAATCTTGGCTGTGGGTAGACCAAATTTTGGCAAAATGCTGCCCAGTACGTCTCCTTTTTGGACGCGATAGGAACGCCACTCAGCCTCAGGTTCTGGTTCTGGAACGTCTTCAACAACGGTGGCTATATTGTCTGTCTGTTCTGTTGTCTCAGCGCTTGCCACACTGGATTGTTCTACAGTGCGTTCAACAAAGGAGCGATATCCGAGTACGAGCGAAAGGGTCACAATCGCTGAAATGATCATGGTATGTATTGGTTTCACGTATTTGAGGGGATGGAGTACAGAGGGAAGTTCTAGGCTTTGAGGTCACCTAGACAAGAAAGTGAAGGGGAAATGTCAGGAGGTACAGTATCAGTCCCAGTCCAACACCCATTAAAATAACATAATTGTCGACACTTTGATGTGTGTCTGTAGAAAATGTTTGCTGAACCGGTTCTTTGGGAATTGGTTGCGGCGATTGGGATTGAATGGGGGTGTCCAAGGTCGAATTGGCGTCTAAAATGAAGGCCTGTTCGGTCATGGTAATTGTTTGTCCCAACAGGTGTAATGGGTCACTTTGTGGGCCATTGCTGTGTTCCAACTGAGGGATGGCTTTGGCCGCCCAACGACGCAGACTGAGACCAGGTAAGGACTCTGCCGCATTGTAGAGTTCATCTTCTAATTTGGCGGCGGACGGACGATGGTTTGGGTTCCATTCCAAACATTGGCGCAGTGTATTGTTCAATTTGGAGGGTAGCCGAGCCGTTTGTAGAAGTTTTTGTACGGCGACTTCATGTTCTGCCCGTTTGAGTTTTGGCCGACCAAACTTTTTGCCAGTGAGCAACTCAATGAGGGTAATCCCGAGTGCAAGTATGTCTGCCGCAGGAGAAATTTCACCAGTGCGTAGGTATTCTGGAGACATGTAGTGTAAGGTCCCCAGTATTTGGTCGGGAGAAGTACGACTTTCTTGTCCCTCAAAGTGTGCCTTGGCGACTCCAAAGTCACAAACCTTAACCCCGCCATTTTTGGTTATCATGATGTTTGCTGGTTTGATGTCTCGATGCACCACATTGAGTGGCAATCGTGTCCTTGGATCGACCGCCGTGTGGGCCCTGTGCAATACACCAGCCGTAATCGCACCAATGGTTGTGAGCGCTTTGGGAGATAGGGGAATGTCACTGGAGGCGATTTTGCTAAGGTCTTCTCCTTCCACATATTCCATGAGAATTGCATCTCGACCTTGAATACTCACCAAATTGATGACCTGCAATATCTCATCGTCTTGTAAGAGTCCTAGCAGACGGGCTTCATCACGCATCCGAGAAATGAAAGGCGACGCGTCGGCTTCCTCTGTTTTCATGACTTTGACAGCAATCTGGCGACGAAAGTTTTGACCACTGGCCATCTCTGCGAGGTATACAGAGCCCATGGCGCCGCTACCCAAAACTTTGATAAAGTGTAGTGACTGCACGCCACCTCCAGCAGGTCAGACCGTTCGCTCGTCAGCTCGTCACACCCAACGATTCTTTGTAGACGCATTTTGGGGCATTGCCCATAAGTACCGTGTCTGCATCAATGATGACTTCAATCAAACTCTCTTGTGACGGCGCATCGTACATAATGTCCAGCATGATCTCTTCCAAAATGGTTCTCAAACCACGAGCCCCGGCTTTGCGTTCCACGGCTTTCTTGGCGATTTCTTCCAATGCTTCTTTGGTGAAGGTCAGTTTGATGTCTTCATCTTCAAATAATTTCTGATACTGTTTGACCAATGCATTTTTTGGCTCTGTTAGAATCTGCACAAGTTGCTCTTCTTCTAGGTGTTCCATCACTGCGATGACCGGTAGTCGACCTACAAACTCAGGGATGAGTCCAAACTTCTCCAAATCCTCAGGGGATGCATCTTTCATGAGACGCTCTTCATAGGCTTCTTGTGGTTCTTGGTCATCCTTGCTGAATCCAATGCGTCCTTTTCCGGTGCGTTGCTCGATGATTTTATCCAGTCCTTCGAAGGCACCTCCACAAATGAACAAAATGTGGGTTGTGTCGATTTGTTTGGCCTGTTGTGACGAAACGCGCTTGCCTTCTTTGGCTTGGATATTGGCGAGCGTTCCTTCAATGATTTTGAGCAGGGCCTGTTGAACCCCTTCACCAGACACGTCACGACTGGTAGAGCCGGAGGCTCCCTTCTTGGCCAATTTGTCAATTTCATCCACAAACACAATTCCGCGGATGGTCTGCTCGATGTTTTCGTTGGCTGCTCGATAGAGGTTCAGAACGATATTTTCGACGTCTTCTCCGACGTATCCAGCTTCAGTGAGCGTTGTTGCATCGGCAACCACAAAGGGGACGTTCAGAAACTTGGCAAGTGTTTGTGCCATCAAGGTTTTTCCAGTACCCGTGGGACCAATCAATAGCAAGTTGGACTTTTGAATCTCTACTTCTTCTTGTTTCTCTTCAATGAGTCGAACATTTTCTAAGCGTCTGTAGTGGTTGTACACAGCGACCGACAATCGTTTTTTGGCTTGGTGCTGTCCGATGACATACTTGTCTAAATGGGCTTTGATTTCTTTGGGGGTTGGCAGTTCACCGTCAACCTGGATTTGCGAAGGGTTGTTGCTGTGAATCATATCCATGCTGAGGCGGATGCACTCAGAACAAATGTGGACATCCTTCGGACCTTGGATGATTTTAATCCCTTTGACCTGTTGGTTGGCGCAAAATGAACAGCGAGGATTTCGACTCTTTGAATTTCTTGACATGCGTTTCCTTGTACAGCAAGTGAGTTTACTGGTTTCCTAAAATATTGATCTGACAACAAGATTAGACTGGTATACTCTTTATCAGCACCATAAATGAAAAAGCAACGTTCAGATACTGGTGGTATTAAAGATGGGAGCCTCAATAACATAGAGTATTTTGGACCCATTTTCAAATCAAAACCCACAGAATATCCCCAATAAAGGAGCAAAAATGGAAATCAACCAAAGTTTGTATGAGATATTGGGTGTAGAAAAAGGGGCTGATGTAGAGACAATTAAGCGGGCCTATCGTAAACTGGTGCAGATTTATCACCCTGACAAGGCAGAGCAAACTCCTGAAAATACCGAACGTTTTGCCCAAATATGCAAAGCGTATGAGGTGCTTTCGGACCCGCAAAAACGAGCGTTGTATGACCGTCCGAGAAGGGGGAGAACCTTTTATCGGTCCTCTTGGAGACCACCCAAGGGAGCCAGTTTTTCGAGTCAGCAACCACATACACAAGAGCAGTTTACACAGCGTACCAGTCAACGAAACCCATCGTGGCGTCAACCCCAAAACAGTCTAAATTTGGATGACTTGTTTGGTGGCGCTACAGAAGATGCACCCAAGAAACAGTCTTCGAGGGGCTCAGTCGGTGGACGCTACGCCCAAAATCAAGCCCGAGCGGGAGAGCACAGTGATGGTGAAGACATTCAGGTTGATGTGGATGTTCCTCGGCGCACTGCACAAAAGGGCGGAATGGTGCAGTTTGAGTATCGTCGCAATCGTCGCACCGATGGGCTGGATGTTCAGTCTGTTTTGGAATTGTTCTACTTGCGGGTACCGGCTGGTACCAAAGATGGCGAGGTTCTGGATATCGAGAAGATGGGACACACCGGGCTGAACGGAGGTCGTTCTGGGGACTTGCATTGTACCGTGCGGCTGGTTCCAGACGAAGAGAGTCCATCGGACAACCGTCGTGCATCTTCTGTCTCTGACCAAGGGTTGAACCAAAGATCGAGCCCCACGCAGGAAAAGCCAATATCGAATGATGGCATTTTGCACATCACGTTCCCAGAAGCCGTGTTGGGTGGTCGTGTAGAAGCCAACACGCCACAAGGCAAGGTGCTGGTCTCCATTCCTGCGGGGACATCTTCCGGTAGGAGAATGCGGATTCGGGGAAAAGGAGTGGACGGTACAGACTATATTGTTACCTTACACATCGTAGTGCCGACTGATCTGGATGCAGAAAGTGTTCGATTGGTTCAAGCCTTTGCCGATCGGAACCCCCTGTCTCCTCGGTGATGGTGATGAACGTTCTAAGGCATGGAGAGGGTTTGTCCTAGACACTTCGATGCTGGGGAACGCAGTGTTGCAAGATTGTTGCACCCACTCACCGATAGAATAGTGTAGTTAGTACAAAAGAGCGAGCACCAAACCTGTTCGTGTAGTGGCGATGAAGCCAAGGAGTTTCTATGTTTACATCCTTGTTGTTGGGAATGCTGAATGTGGCATCCGCAGACGATACTGTGACGGAAGAGAAAGACATCTTCACCGTAGTAGACGATGCGTTTGGAAAATATTTTGTGGGGCCATTGGCTGGCGTCATGTTCTGGGATGTGATGTTTTGGGACAATACGCTCCCTCTTGGTGAGGGCACCGGTGAAGTCGTAGATGCAAAGTATGTGTCCGCCTTTGATGCCGCATCTCAATCCTATACGCTGTTGCCACAATTTTCCGTTCCGCAAGAGAAGGTCGTCGTACGGTTGGATGAGCCTGTGCGAACACAGAATGATTTCTTTTCCTGGACGATTTCCCAACAAGATGATCGTACGTTGATCGCCCAAGTCCCTGCGACCAGTATTCCCGTATTGGAAGTGGAATTGATTCCTGTTGAAGAATGGGATGGTGCCTTGCCAACCGCGCCCAAGCTTGAAGCTGGCAAAGAACGATTTGTCACGGAAGCATTGACGGAAAAGGGCATCCCAGTGTTGATTGATCGCAAGATCGCCGGCAAAGAGGAAGCAGAGCCGCTGCCACCTTACGAGGTGTTGCCGATGAGTTTGCCCATTGCTTTGGACCGATTCCCGATTGAAACCGGCAGCAGTGTTTGGGTCGAACGCACAACAGATACGCAAACAGCAGAATGGCAACAAGCCACGTTCGTTGAGCGTACAACCAAGAAGAAAACTAAATTTACAAAAGTAAAAGGCGAGGGACATCAACGTATCGATACAGAGGTTGCAGAAGCCGTATTGCGTGGTGTTGACGCTACGACCCAAGATTCCGTACTCAACAACCCCAACAACATTTCCTTACCGGCCGTTGTAATCTGGCTCGTTCTCGGAGCGTTGTACTTCACGTTCCGAATGGGGTTCATTTCTCTGCGTGGTTTTGTACACGCCATTCAAGTGGTCAAAGGAGACTTTGACGACGAAGAAGATGAAGGGGAAGTGTCCCACTTTCAGGCCTTGTCTTCGGCGTTGTCGGCAACCGTTGGTCTTGGAAACATTGCTGGGGTTGCCATTGCGGTATCGGTGGGTGGTCCGGGTGCCTTGTTTTGGATGGTGGTCGCGGGCTTTCTGGGGATGTCCTCTAAGTTTACCGAGTGTACACTGGGGCAATTGTATCGAACCAAAGACGCCAAGGGGAACACATTGGGTGGACCCATGCGCTATCTTGACGTTGGATTGGCGGAAATGAATCTCGGTGGACTCGGTAAAGGACTGGCCATACTCTTTGCGTTGATGTGTATGGGTGGCTCTTTCGGCGGCGGAAACATGTTCCAAGCCAATCAGTCCTACGCTGCTGTGTCAGACCTGGTTCCCTTCCTCAAAGAGTTTGAGTACGGCGCTTTGTTGTACGGGGTCGTTCTATCTGGACTGACTGGCATTGTGATTTTGGGTGGCATTAAGTCCATCGGTAAGGTCGCCGAAATTATTGTGCCGTTGATGTGTGGTCTGTATTTGTTGGCGGGTGGCTTCATCTTGTTGAGCAATGCCAGTGCAGTGCCCACCGCCATTGGGGTGATTTTTGATCAGGCATTTGCTGCTGAATCGGCATTTGGTGGCTTGATTGGTGCGTTGATTCAAGGGTTTCGCCGCGCTGCCTTCTCCAATGAAGCGGGTGTTGGTTCGGCGTCAATTGCCCACTCTGCTGCAGCAACCAATGAACCCGTGAGTGAAGGAATCGTTGCTCTTTTGGAGCCCTTTATTGACACCATCATCGTATGTTCAATGACCGGTTTGGTCGTTGTCATCACCGGTGCCTATTTGGATACGTCATTGGATGGTGTGGCGATGACCTCCGCGGCGTTTGGTTCGGTCATTCCTTGGTTCCCAGTGGTGCTGTCAATCGCTGTGTTCTTCTTTGCCTTCTCCACCATGATTTCTTGGAGTTATTACGGTGAACGCTGTGCCATTTACCTGTTTGGCGAACGTGCATCACAACCCTACAAGTTTGTGTTCTTGTTCTTCATCATCATGGGATCGACCATCAAACTGGGCAATGTACTCGACTTTAGTGACTTGATGATTTTGGGGATGGCATTCCCGAACATTCTAGGGCTGTTCTTGCTCAGTGGCAAAGTACGGGGTGCTTTGGATGATTATTGGACTAAAGTCTGATTTGCGGTCTGCAGTGACAAGACTTTCCTTGTCTTGAGCGGTTCGCATACTAGAGTATAGCGAACCGTTCAATCCTACGGAGATTCTTGCCTCTTCAGATCCACTCTCAGCCTTGAAAATATGTTGGTTTGTGTGTTGGGAATTTGTGAGATTTGGAAGATTGTTGGTGACTTGAGTGTTTGCTAGTATGTCGATGGTTTGGTGGATTTAGCCGTTTGTTTCTGTGACTAGGGTATTTGCTGGTATGTCGGTAGTTGGGTGGATTTAGCAGATTGCTCTTTTGGGATGATGGATTCACAGGATGCGGCTCTGGATCTGATTGTGTCGGATGAAAGGTGTTGGTGGTTTTGGTGAGTATCTTGTACTGGATCCAAACCTGTCGAGTATAAATTGTAGTCGATGAATCACTCATTATACCGACTCCAACCGCGCTTATAATAGTGAAACAGTACTGGGTCGAGCAGGTGGTTGCTCTTCACGTCTACCCGTTCTTTGGCGATGTCCTGTCCGAATACAAAGAGGGTGTGGAGTTTCTCAGTTGTTAGGAAGTTCGTGCCGATAGTGAGTGATTTGTCTGACCAGTCCAGACTACGTTTGCTCGCCATCACAAATCCCCATTCCCCAAAGGAGG
>CBFICN010000032.1:0-25767 GCA_965661045.1 uncultured Myxococcota bacterium | reverse complement strand
GTGTTGGGTGACTGTACCCACCGTAGCCGTGACCGACACTGCATTGTCCGCAGCCAGCCGTTCAATGATGTTTGTGCTTCCAAAGTCGGTGGAGATGACAGACGCCATATCTGTGCTGGGACCGTAATACAACGACATGTCATTGGGAACAACCAGATACTCTACGATGATGTCAACGTGGCTACCGGCTGTAATCAACGTATCGGCGGCATCATAAGGCAACCCTACCTCAAAAGCCATTTGAGACCATCCACCGTTGCGGGTACGGTTGATGTTGATGTGGGGTGTCGTGATCGAGTGTCCATTGATGGTCGCTTGATAATCACGGATGACAAAGCCGACATCGGCAACGTCTTCGGGTAGATTCCCACCAGTCTTGTTGCTGTCGTACATAAACGCCCAAGGATGGGCACCCGTCAAAGGGATTCCCCTGTCGTTTTGCGATGCATACCCAGTGGTGTTGTGGTTGGGAACCACCCCGTCAAACAAGACTCCTGTTGCGTCACCGTAGGCATATTTGGTAAAGCCGTTGTCAGAATAATTGTCGGCGGCGATTTGAAAGAAAGCCAATCTCGAGTATTCTACATCGCTCAGGAAATCATACCGCAGCACATAGTATGCTCGGACCAAGTCATCTGTACGCACTAAGTGGGTCTGTGCCGTAAAATCGATGGCATCGTCCGCCGTTCGTCCAGCGTACACAACATCGGTCATGACAGGACCCGGTGCTCGATACACCGTCTTGAGTTGAGTGGGTTGTTGACGCTGTCCGTTGGCATCCACATAGGTCAAAAAATCTGCCCCACCGACATTTCCAGTCCAGTTGTACTCTCCATTGACATTCATCAAAAAGGGTCGCACATCGTCCACCATCGCACGTCTCAAAGTCTTGTCTGGGTCGTAAGTGATCGACTCACCCCAAGCACCCAATGCTGACTCATCCCACTGCTGATTGGCACCCCAACCGACCAAACTCAGTTGGGCATGAGACGCCGCAAAGGTCTCTCCCCACTTTCCAATGGCAACGGTCAGTTCCATCTCATGACTGCCACTGGACAGTGTGGGCGTGGAATACAGGTGAAACCAATTGGGCCAATACCCTGGAATGTGCCAGTTTTTGGAGACTTGGATGGGGACTCCAGTGGGCTCTTTGTCCATTGAGCGAAACAGGGGTGCGCCACCAGTAATATTGAACGTGGTGTTGATCGGTCCATCGAAAAACAACGGAACGTGCAAGTCTTCACTGCTGTTGTGACTGATACTCAACCAGTGGCGATTGTAGATGTTAAAATCGGTCCCATTGCTCCAATTGGCAGAGTTTGCAGCCGCACCAGACCCACGAATGTTTCCAAGCACCACTTGAAACATACCCTGCTCCCAATTCCAAGATGCAAAGGTGGAAGAATTGGTAAAGTCATCGCTTTGGTTCATCTGTCTGGATTCGACATCCACCGTACCTTCTGGGTCTATGTACATTGAAATCTGCTCGCTTGACAGGTCTTCACTCGGAATGAAGACCACGGGAATGAACAGTTCTTCGCCAGCCGTCCAGTCAGTCACTGTGCGAGAAATGACAATTTCACCCGTAGAGTCCTGAACGATCTCATCTGCACTGTCTGGTGCGATCAATACCCAGTGCAACCCATCGAGGTCCACCAACTCAATGGCACGGGTTCCATCCAGTACATTGACCACTTGCGCTTGAGACCACAAATCTCCACCCAAAACCGTTTGGATCGACACAGTACCACTGTAGGAAACGGTCGACTGCACCCGATGGGTGAGCACCAATTGCTGGGGCGTCGATGAGATCCCGAGGCTCCCTGTCAAGTCGGCACTGCCTTGATAGAGCAGCTCTGGGATTTCAATGTGCTGCTGAAACCGACCCATGTCCATCAACGTCGAGGGATTGTCTGCGGCGTGGGTCCCAGATTCATCACTGTTCAAAAAGTCGGTGGCTTCCATCACCACGCCATTGATATTCACTGCGTAGGTGACGTTAGACGACAACCCGGATTCAATCCACGAATCTTCAGACAAACTGGTCTCGTCGATGGACAATGGACTGCTGTTGTGGGTAAGGTGTGTCAGATTTCCGGTCGACAAATCAATGTGGGCTCCGTAATAACCTGTCACAAAATGTCTTGTGGTATAGAATCCATTCTGGTTGAAATTGGCGTGGCGAAAATTCTCTGGCCAATAGGTAAAAGCATAGTCTCGATGGGTGGTCGTCGGACAATCACACGCATACTCCACATCAACACTGGTCTCGACCGTAGAACCATTGACCTCACCATCAAATGGGGTCACTCTACAGGTTATCCACTGTGGAAAAGGTACAAACTCACTGGGCAATGTCGCAAGTGTCTCCGTTTGCTGGACGCTGTCTATCGTTGTGCCGGATTCGTCGACCCACTCAAACAGATACTCCACCGCATCTCCGTCAACATCCAGACTTTCAACGAGCACCTCACAAAATAGATCATCCGTTTCCAAACGTGGAGATGCAGGGGTCAATCCCACTTCTGGAGACATTGGAGTCGTATTGTTGACTTGGATAGAAGCGGTTGTCACAGACAGACCATGTTCTAGCCCATCAAACGGTGTCACCACCGCATAAACCGTATCGTGTTTGTCAAAATGGGTTCCACTCAATGTCGTGTCCAACCCAGTCTGTACAACACTGTCTTGTCCCATCGTGTCCAACACGTGCCACTCAACCTCTGCGGTGATGCTCTGCTCTGGATTGACATCATTGATGTCGACAGCAAGCTCCAACACATCGTTGGTATACAAGGCGTTTTGTACCAGTTCAGCCGACACAACCATCGGCAAACTGTTCTGCATCAACACAGTGGTGGTTGCAGACACATCGGCTCCGTAGGTGTCAATCCCTTCGAGTGTACAAGTGACCGACTCTCCCACAGCCAGTACCATCGCGTCCACCGTCCAGACATTTCCAGTACCAACAGACGTTCCATCCGACAAAGACCAAGCGTAGGATGGCATCAAGACACCGTCATTCAAATCGCTCACCTCTCCTTCACAGGTCAACATCTCCCCTTGTTGTGGAGTCCCACCAATCGTCGGTGCCATAGAGACCACCGGTGGTGTGTTTTCGATCTGCACATCGACACTGTCGGATACGGAAACGCCTTCTTCATCGGTTATGGTTGCTGTACAGGTCAATAGGTCACTGGGCGACACAAGTTCCGGCGTCAAAGACAAGATGGTGTCGATACCCAGTACACGATTGGTCGACCATTCCACACTGCTATCCACAGCCCCATCAATGTCTGCACCCACAACTTGACACTCGACCGTACTGTCGGCAAAGACAGTGCCAGTAGACTGGATGGTCAATGCATCGAAGGTTGGTGGGGTATTGATCACGACCACACTGGCAGACCTCGACTCTCCATAGGCACGACCATCGTATGGGGTCAATTGACAGAGGATTTCTTGATGCACCGACAGCAAACCGGTCCATTCGTTGCTGGACTCAGCCTGTTGTACACCATCGACAAACCAGTTCGTTTCCACAGAAACACTGTCGCCATCAATATCAAATGCTCCGTCGGGCAAACAGTTGAGTATGGCTTGGGTACTCGGATTCTCGGGTGTCAATTGCACACCTGTCACCGTTGGCGGGGTGTTTTCTACTACCACCATCGTCGACATCGATGCCAAAGCACCGTAGCCATCTTCGACCTCAACTGTACAACGGACCTCATCGTCCGCAGCAAAGTCTTCGGGGTCCAAATAGAGTTCCGCCGACTCTCCAACCACCACACCATTGCGGCTCCAAACAACAGCGGCACTCAACCCTTCCATGTCTGGATCAGATTGACGAGAGGAACACACCAGTGTATTGTCCAGTTGCGTAGATGCCGCTTCAATGGTCACTTCTGTCACAACGGGGGGCTGATTGGCAACCACTACTTGTGTGGCCCCTTCAACCGCGTCGATCCCATCGCTGACCCACACCTCACAGGAGAGCACATCGGTGGGTTGAACCCAAGACGGGTCAAGCACCAAGCTTTCGGAGGTGCCTACAACCTCGCTCCCATACAACCATCGATGGGTCAGTTGTAGTGGATCGTTGTCTGCATCGATTACGGTGGCCACACAACGCAATTCACTACTTGTTGTTGGCTCAATCGGCTCAACACGCACACTCAGTAGTTCTGGTGCTGTATTGGTCTCGGTTGTCTCTTTTTCACCACAGCCCAACATCGACAACAGTAGAATGTTCATGTCCACCTCAGATTCCATGTTAATTCAGTGTATCTGAGTTCGGTTGGTCTATCTACGTTGGTCTGTGTCCCTTGATTGTCGTGTCTGAACCAACACTCGTCTCTTAAGTTCAAGCCAGCACTTAAAACATCGGATCGTCAATCAATTCTTCAATCTCATCAATGCTTTGACATTCCAATATACGACTCACAACATCGTATCGATGGCCGGCTCTCATCATCGCCGCAATGTCTTTTTGTTTACGTTCCGCCTGCTTGACGGGATCTCTTCGATAGGCACCAAAGCGTCTTTTGCGGGCGTAGACTGCGGCTGCTTCTAAGGCTGGATCCTGCATTTTACTGTGGATCTGCTGAATGCTGTCGTCAATGATTTGATTGTCAACCCCTTTCTCTCGAAGTTTCATTCGAATGAACGGCACACTTTTGCCACGATTGGTGTAATGCTCAACCCACATGAGGGCGACTTTTTCATCTTTGATCCGCCCTGCGTCCATGACTTTTTTAACCTGTGCTGCAACCAGGTCCTCCCCCATTCGCCGTTCTTCTTCGGTGACCTTCTCGCCTCTCTTGCGCCAGTTTCTCATTAATCGGCGCTTCAGCACCCGACGCAACTGAGATTCGGTGGCGATGTAGCGGCCAAGGTATTGATCACTGGCCCACTCAACTTGCTTGACGGTAATGGGCTTGGGCACCCAATTTGGATCGCGTTTCTTTCGTCTTCTTTGGTAATTCATACCTTTATTGTAGTGGATTTACCCACTCAATACAATCGATGACTTCGATATCGGACGGTTATTGACCGCTGTGAATTATTGCGATTGCAGTTGTGGATATTTTTTCAACAAATCAGACACTTCTTCTGGACTTTCTTGCTGCAACTGCTTGAACAAGGTCTCGGTTTCTGACCACCGTTCCAACTCGGCCAGCGACCGCACCTGAAGAACTTTGGCTTCCAACGACGACTCCGTTCCGGGAAAATCTTCAAGCACCCCACTTGAACGGCGACGCACAGACTCCCACGCACCCCGTTTGGCGTAGAACTGTGCAATTTGGAGCTCTTTTTTGGCCAATCGTTCTACACACTCGGTTCTTTTTTCAGTAACGTCACCCAAATACTCGGACTCTGGAAAGCGCTTTTCAAACCCGGTCCAACTTTGAATGGCTTGCGCTGTCCATTTTTGGTCTCGACCAGCAAACTTCGGTGCTTTTTTGTAGAGTGTCATTCCAATTTGGTAAGTGGCATAGTCGACTTTTTCATGTCTTGGATACCGACGCCGAAAGTCATCGTAACTGTACCGCGCCAAGTCCCACTCCGTTTTCTTGAAATATACGTCGGCGATTGCCAGTTCGGCCATTTGGGCCAAGGGATCGTCTCTATAATAGTTTCGGACAATGTTGAAGTACTCCACCGCTTTGGTGTAGTTGCCTCAATCCATGAATTTCTGTCCCATGTCGTATTGTTCTTGAGCGGATTGCGTCGCCGCTTGAACCAAGGACATCACACATAGAAAAAGCAGATTGAACACCGAAAACCCCTTGTCGTTTGTTGGATGGAACCTATATCATTTAATGCGTCCCACCACTATATACAACCCCATTTATCTGTAGAACACAGGAGACCGCAATGAACATTCCAAGCATTGATCTACGCACTTTCATTATCCAAATCGCCCAAGGTGCCCTCGTGGGCTTAGGTGAAATTGAGGATCCAGAAACCAAACAAAAGTCGGTCAACCTGCCTTTTGCCCTTCACAATATCGGCGTCATACAAATGTTGGCCGAAAAAACACAAAGTCATCAAACGGCTGAGGAAGCAGAACTCATCAAGGCTCTCCTCAAAGAATTGATGGACAAAGCGAGTCAACACACTGCCTAACGTCACATACCTGCAACATTTGCCACCACATTTGAATTGACATTTTCGCATTCAATGGCTAATTTGTTCTGTAATGGTGCCTTACCACCATGACACTACTTATTAGACCCCATTGGAGGAAACTATGTTTCTTGGACTTATTGGATTGATGTTCGCCTGTAGTGGCGACAAAACTGGCGAAACCGGTGAAGAAGTTGTTGCAAACTCATGCCCAGACGGTGCAGAGATCACCATCAGCAACACTTACCCAACTGCTGACGCTGCAAACTTCTATATTTTGGACTCTGTTGAGTTCACATTGAGCGCAGAAGATCCTGCTGCAACATTGTCTTTGACTGGACCTGACGGTGAAGTCGCTGGAACAAGCGCTGTTGACGGAACGAAGGTAACCTTCACTCCTGATGCTGCATTGGCACCTTCTACTGCATACACAGCTTCTTTGAGCTACTGCAACTCTGAAGACCCTGTAGACGTTGCATTCTCTACTTCTGAGTTGGGTGAAGCGTTGACAACAGACATCGTTGGCAAAACCTACGCTGTAGACTTGGCTTCTGGGAACTTCGTACAACCTCCGGGAATCGGTTCTTTGTTGGGCGGTTTGTTCACCAACAACATTTTGTTGGGCATTACTGCTGCAGACACAAACTTGGAAATCTTGGGCGCCATCTCTCTTGAAGGCAGCACTGACCAAGACATGTGCACTGAAACCTTCTCTGACTTCCCATCTGCTGACTTCAGCAACTCTCCAATGTTCTCAATCCCTGAAGGTGACGTGACATTGTCTGTGGCTGGTTACACTGCAACCATCTACTCTTTGGCCGTATCTGGTACATTCGCTGCTGATGGTTCTTACTTCGGTGGTGGTGAACTCCGCGGTGAATTGGACGCCCGTCAATTGGTTGACATCGTTGGTGGTTTGATGGACGGTGTTGAGTCTGCAGACGACGTTTGTGGCTTGGTTGCTGGGTTCGGTGTTTCTTGTTCAGAATGCTCTTCTGATGGTGAAGCATATTGTGTAACATTGGAAGTCGACCGTTTGGTTGCCAATGAAACTGGTGTTGAACTGATGGCTGTCTCTGAAGAAGACATCACTGCAAACGGTGAATGTGCTGAGTAATCACTCGTCATCACTCGTCGCCAGCACTTAAGAAGCTGAGCGACACAAATCGGCTCTCTCCTATGTGTTGGGGAGGGTCGATGTTCGTTTTAGATCCAATACTTGCAAACGACTAAGTGAGCCCCATCAAGAAATAGAAATCGCTGACATCACTGCAATGGCAAACGTATCAAAGTCTTCTGGTCTATTGGCATCTACCTGATTCAAAGCCTCTTGATCGAGTTTCATAACATACCCAACTGTAAAACCCTCTCGATGATCGTAGTCAACCTTGACCAAGTTCAGGTAATCACAGGGTTCCAAGCTGCCCCATCCAAGTTTTGAAGGCAGTGTACTGTAAAAATAATCACCATCCTGCCAAGAATATGAACCAGTGCGTCCCTCCAATGCCAAATCGACCGTCGGATAGTACCGTCCCTCGTCGTCCCCTTCAACAAACTCACCCAACACGATTTCTACTTCCGATTCTCCATACGGGTCACAACTCGACTCATTCTGAAACACCAGTTTGGCAACCACATCATACACACTCACTTTATTGTCAAAGATGAGTCTCAGTTCTTTATATACAAAGCCATAAAACCAATGGCGTTTGTATATATGCTTGGTTTCTTGTTTGGTGGGGATCTTCCGTCCACATTCTGAACAAAACTTGCTTCTTTCCCTGTTTCAATGACCGCAATGCTCAGGTAAATCAGGAATAAAGTCTTTGATGGTTTTCTCAGTCACCTCCGCTCCGTATCTATCTCTACCTGTACTCTAGCAAAATCGAGGACTCCTTGAAACTCAGTGGGAATCTCTGAATCGAATCGCATCGATTCACCATTCGGATGCTGAAATCCTAGCGTTTTGGCGTGCAGGAGTTGTCCCTTCAGTCCTTTGGCAACCGGTTTCCATGCAGACGTTGGGTCTCCTTTGCGCCCATAGAACGCGTCGCCCAAAAGCGGATGACCAATGGACTCCATGTGCACGCGGATTTGATGAGTACGCCCCGTTTCCAGTCGACATTCCACCAGACTCACCAAGCCCCCTTTGCCACTTTGGGCTGGAATACCGTATGCAAGTGGTTGAACGTGTGTCACCGCATGCTTGCCATTTTCCACTATTGCGAATCGAACCCTTTTGGTTGGGTGTCGCCCCACTGGTTTGTCAATTGTTTGTGCTGTCACTTCTCCCCAAGCCAGTGCCCAATATCGACGCTCAATGGTGTGCATCTTAAACTGCGCCTTGAGAGCGTCAAAAGCCCGTTGTGTTTTGGCAATGACCAACAATCCGGACGTGTCTTTGTCGATGCGGTGAACGATTCCGGGACGCATTGTCTCCCCCACACCCTCTTCGACTTTCTCCACCAAACCGTTGATGAGCGTACCCGAAAGGTTTCCAGCCCCTGGATGCACAACCATACCGGCCGGTTTGTTCACAACGACAATGTCTGCATCTTCATGGACGGTGTCAATCTCGATCTCTTGAGGCATCACCTGCACGGGGTCAACCACGGGCATGTCCACCGATATCTGTTGTCCTACTTTCAGTTTGACAGACGCTTTCAGTCGCTTGCCTTGAAGGGTGACCCGACCTTCTTTGCACCACTTTCCGACCGCAGACCTTGACACAGAAAGTTGTTTGGACACCCACCGATCGAGCCTCCCGCTGTCCATCGGCACGACCAACGTATGCACAGGCACCTAAAAGCCCATGCGGTTCAAAAACCCCGTCACCACGTTGCGGTCTTGAATGCCCAGTGAACGAGAAATGTTTTTCACAACCCCACGCACAAACACAGGCGTTGAAAAGACTGAAAAATCTTCATTTTCAATGGCGTTGATGAAGCCCACGGGGACATTGGTTTGCTGACTGAGTTGACTGGTGGTCAAGCCTTGATTCTCACGAATTGCTCTGAATAACCGCCCTGTATACCCATGCTGTCGAACCAACTCCGCAACTGTGACCGGGGCTTTGGGCTTCGACGTCTTCGACGCAGACACACTGGATTCATTCAACTTACCGCGATTCTTTTGGCTCCCTGAGTTTGATTTGGAACTTCTGGGCTTGGGTGTCGTAGATGTTGCTACATTCGTTTCTTCCGGGTGAATTCGATGCGTCGTGTCGTCCCTGTGCTTAGAATTGTTGAACTGTGAGGAGTCTGACGACTGGGAAATGCGTTCCTTCAACGTATCCAACGGTGCTCTTTTCGTCAGAGGTGCTTTGGTCGATGCCCCTGTTTGACCGTGAGTCCGACTGTTATTGTTGGGTTTACGACGGATGAGCTCCGTGGCATCCATATCTGTGCGCTGATTGTGTATCACCTGTTCAATTGTACTGCGCACATCTGCCCGCTGTGAACGATTTTTCATTGAACTGGGTCTAGCCCCCAATGGTTCTGTTTTCTCTTCTTCGGGTTTTCTTTTTGGTGCAGGTGCTTTCAACAAGGACGCTTCTTGCAAGGGCAACGTGGTCAACGACGCCAGCAACCTCAGGGCTGACAGTGTGGTGGTGTCGACAACCACCTGTTGTACTTTGTCCCACAACGCTTCCTCAGTACCCGGAATGGAACTGTCACTTGCCTCGCGAAAGTGGTTGTACAGATTGCGACGCGCTGGATCCGTCAAGATTGTCATCGCCTCTCTCAAGGCTCTCTCTTCTCGATACAATTCCGCCATCGCTGATTTGGAACGTCCGGCAGACCGTTTGCGGTGTACCAACGCACCCAGTTTTCGCTTGTAGGCCGCGCGCACCTCCAACATCGGAGCCGTCTCTGGAATTCCGAGCATGGCATAGAGATTTTGTGTCACAATTCAACTCCCTTCTTGAAGCAGTTCATGAGGTTTATAGACCTGTGGAAGCCAACCCTTCACATACATAGGCATCCATCGCACCCGATATTGAACCATAGGCTTCATATTTCTCAAACTCTTCTTGTACAAACCCACCATAAAGGACACTCATTTCAATGTCAAGCGAGTAGCCACTGTCGCGGTCTCCTTCTAGATCGAATCGATACTCGCGCGGAGCACCCTGCCACCACGTACCGGTCCAATAATAATCCTTGCCATTTCCGTCGAGGTTCATAAATTCGAACTCACCCTCGCCCATCGCACAACCAATGGCTGTCGCAGCCACCGCAATGGTGTCATTTTCCAACGAAGCAGAACCCTGCCAGTCCGTCAATTTGATGAGCATGTTGCACTTTCCAGCAGACAAGACGTTGACTGGGTCAAAAGGGTCGCTGCCCACATTGAGATAATTGACCACGTCAGAACAATTGGCCTTGGGATTGCTAGAAATATAAGCCCAAAAAGTGTTGTTGATGTCAAAAGCAAAGGCTTTGTAGCCTTCAAAATCAGCAGACAAGGACCGTTCTGGGTGGTCTGGCGTTACCGTACCCACCAACAAAGGAACCAACTCTTCTTCCTTTTCGCCACAGGCAACCGCAAGACTCAGTGCTGCCAAATACAATTTTGATTTCATGCTTTCACCCTAGCAAATTGTGTGCTCTTATATTGTGGTATCACCATTTTCGACTGGTGCTTCTTATTCTTCTGCATCCGCTTCATCTGCCCGCATCGACAGCCACTTTTCCATGTACGGATTGAGATCTCCACCCATGACCTTGTCGACGTTCGAAGACTCATGGTTGGTGCGCAGGTCCTTGATCATTTTATATGGATGCAAGACATAGGAGCGAATTTGAGAGCCCCACTCGATTTTCTTTTTGTCGGCGTGGGCTGCATTGGCGACCTCTTGACGCTTTTCGAGCTCTGCTTGGTACATCTTACTTTTGAGCATCTTCATGGCGCGATCTTTATTTTTGTGCTGTGACCGCTCGGCTTGACACTGCACCACAATACCGGTGGGAATGTGTGTAATCCGTACGGCTGAGTCCGTCGTGTTCACGTGCTGTCCACCTGCTCCACTTGCACGATAGGTGTCAATGCGCAAGTCGGACTCGATAATTTCGATTTCAAAGTTGTCATCCACATCGGGAGATACAGACACCGAAGCAAAGGAGGTGTGTCGACGGGCATTAGAGTCATAAGGAGAAATGCGAACCAAACGGTGAACGCCACTCTCAGCTTTGAGGTATCCGTAGGCAAAGAGCCCCTTGAAGGCGATGGTACAACTTTTGATGCCAGCTTCTTCATGGGGAGACTCTTCGAGCAACGTCATTTTGTACCCGTTTTTGGTTCCCCACCCCAAGTACATGCGTTTGAGCATCGAAGCCCAATCGGCCGCCTCCGTTCCACCGGCACCCGAGTTGATCTCGACAATGGCGTCGTTTTCGTCTGCTTCTTCCGAGAGTAAACGCTGAATCTCAACCTGTTCTAGTTCCTCGAGTAGCCCTTCCATCTCTGTGGCGGCTTCCTCTCTGAGATCCTGATCCTGTTCTTCTTCTGCCATTTCAATCAACGTTTCAATGTCTTCAAACGTGCTCTCCAATCTCAAAAAACTGTTGACCCGCCGTTCAAGACTGCTCTTTTCTTGTAACAGTTTCTGCGCCCTACTGTGATCGTCCCAAAAAGTGGGATCTGTGGCCAAAAAGTTCAGTTCCTTCACCCGTTCTTGAATCTGAGCGATGTCAAAGACGCCCCCGGAGCGCATCTATACGCTCAGCCGCATTCCGTTTGGCTTCATTGAAATCGATCATGACGGTTCTCCTAACACTGGTGTTTCCAATCAGTTTAACCGAGTTTGCCCGTTTGATCTAGTGCTGAAAGGTTGCCAGAATCTCTCGTTCTTTGGCTTCCATTGCCTCTGCTTCATCGTCTTCAATGTGATCGTAGCCCAACAAATGCAAGATTCCATGCACCAGCAGCACTCGAAGTTCAGTCTCGGTGCTGTGTCCTCGCTCGGTGGCTTGTCGAATGGTGGTGTCCATCGAGATGATCACGTCCCCCAAGAGATTGTCTTCCAAAAAAGCAAATTCTCCTTCTCGCTGTGCAAAGGACAACACGTCCGTCGGCTTGTCTTTGCCACGGTAGTCTCGATTGAGAGGATGTATTGTGGCATCATCACACAACACAATGCTCAGTTCGGCATCCACCAAGCCCAACAACGTCAACACACGCTCAGCAACCTGAATCGCAAAGGATTCCCACGCTTGGGTTTCGATCAATTCCACTGTTGAAATGTCTATTTGCATACTGTCTCCAACTCAAACATCCTTAATTATGACACCCAATGTGTATGCGCACTATTGACCGGTGGTGGGTTTGTCACTGTCTACCCCGCCCTCCTCAGACTTTGGGGGAATCAACAGCGGATTTGGGGTTTCAAGCGTAATTACAGGGGCTGTTTTCTTGACCCTTTCGGACGGCATTTTTGGATATTCAATGCGCTGATGGTACATATTGGTCATCGTGGTCGTAAAGACATCCATGATGATGTACAATTCTCTAAGCGTCAGTGGACACTCTTCAAACTGTTCTTCGGTGATCGCCGAATTCACCAGTTTGGTGATCATATTTTGAAAATCTGTGTGAGAGGGTTCTTTGAGGGTCCGACAGGCGGCTTCTACCCGATCGGCCAAAAATATGATCCCCGCTTCACGTGTACTGGGTCTTTTGCCATCGTACCGAAAATCCGCTTCATTGACTTCATCTCCTTGTTCAGCATTCTCCAACGCTTTGATGTAGAAATACTTCATCAAACTGGTACCGTGGTGCATCTCAATGGCGTCCAATATCGGCTGGGGCAACCCATGCTGCTTGGCCATGGCGATTCCATCGACAACGTGCGTCTTGATAACCCTAGCCGATTGATACGGCTCTAAGTTGTCATGGGGATTGGTTCCACGTTGATTCTCGATGAAGAACTGGGGCTGAAGAGACTTGCCAATGTCGTGATAGTAACAGGCAATTTTGGCG
Source organism: uncultured Myxococcota bacterium (assembly GCA_965661045.1). Taxonomy (GTDB): domain Bacteria; phylum Myxococcota_A; class UBA796; order UBA796; family UBA796; genus CAJWHX01. Next base: position 12,654 of record CBFICN010000032.1, on the reverse strand, counting down.
TGCAACGCATTGGCCCCAATGGCTTCCGCTGCAGCTTCACTGAGTTGCGCCATGATCATAGAATGATGGTACGTACCAGGGGCTTGAACAAACAGTTGACGCAACAGCGGATGGTTCAGATTGGCCAGTTCCAGCATTTTGTAATCGGTCACAAAGCCCATGCCCTCAAACAACGGAAGCAGTCCCAATGCCAAAAATGACGAGCCAACACCACCGATCACACAGAACAACACGTCCCATAACGGCTGAGACTCTCCCATCAGCCCGACCGTATCCGCTTGCATTTGATAAAACCCAATCAACAGTGCCACCGCTGCACCCAACAACCCACTCTGCAAGCCGGCTCTCAGTAAGTTGATCCGATCGCGCGTATGAGCCAAACTGGCAGCGGCTGTCAATCCTGAGACAACGAAGAACGCCGCCATGAAAACATCTTGTTCCATACCGAAGGCCAGAAACAAGGACATCGCCACCACCCACACCAAGGTTGTTTCTGAGTTGGTTAGAATTCGCAGAATCAATGCGCCAGCGGCCAATGGCGTTGCGAAAAACAAGGCATTGGAACTCATTCCAAACCCAACCAATTCACTGAGTGGTAGAGAACCAACAACCAGTAACCGTGCGCTCAGCAACACCAACAAAGACAAGACAGTCATCGCCTCAATATCTTTGGCACTGGACGCAAATTTACGAATGTAATTGACCGCAAACAAGTACAGCGAAATCACAATGAACACCGCCAAGCCAAGCTTGACCATCAATTCACCAAGAAATCCACCGCTGCCACCTTCTTCTTCTGCCAGCAACGCTTGCAGCATAACCTCTTGTGTGGCATCTACACGGTCTCCCTTTCGTACAATCGACTGTCCTCGATTGACGCGTCGGATAATTGGTGGTGTATTCGCAGCCCTTTGCATCCGCATTTGCTGTGTTTTGGCGTGGTTGTAGGTAAAATTCACCTGTACGGACTGTCGTGCAACAATGCTCCCCAAAAGACGAACCTCTTCTGACTGAGAGGACATGTTTGAAGCCAAGATTGAGACGTACTGCTGGACCTCCAATCGCGTTTTGACATTTCGAGCGTCGGTCAAAGACACCACGTCGTGGTCTTGCTCAAACTGACGGTGCACTTCAAAGACCTGTCCTGCTTGGGGAATTTCAGAAGCAACATCAATCACGTAGAACTGCATGCTGTCTTCCAACAGCCTCAAAGCCACTTGCTGCAGGGCAATCGAATACCCCAATTCCATAAACCGAGCCTGTTCTTCTGGACGCAAATCCAACCCCAAGGTCCGTTCAAACTCTGATTGTATCGCAGCACGTTCTTCGCTGGAGGCTTCCTCCGACAATTCTTGATGCTTGGATCGAGCGTTGCCAAAGGCCGTGTTGATTCGATGTGCCAAGGTGATTTTCTTCGACACATCCAATTCATAGATGGCTGGCTGCTCATTCGCCACTTCCACCTTTCGCTTTTCCCAAGCCGCATCGTCTACATACTCAAAGTCGACAATGGCCTCTACATCTTGGGTTGCAATGTCGCCTTCAACAAACTTGGGCAAATCTTGAAAAGAAAAATGGGTCGTCAAAATGGCCACGGCGATGCAAAGCACCACCATCGACAAAACCTTTCGACTCCACCCACTCATCAATGTTCTCACGACATCCCTGCATGATCATAAGCTCGGATGATCGAAGACACCAAAGGATGTCGAACAACATCCGAATCCAGCAATCGAATGATCTGAATTCCATCCACATCTCGCAAAACCCCCAGCGCTTGTCGCAACCCAGACGTTTGGTTTCTGGGCAGGTCAACTTGAGAAGGGTCTCCCGTCACCACTGCTTTGGACCCCATTCCAATCCGCGTCAAAAACATTTTCATCTGCTCGGGGGTTGTGTTCTGTGCCTCATCCAAAATGACGAAGGCGTCAGACAAGGTCCGTCCACGCATAAAAGCCAATGGCGCCACTTCAACGATGCCACGCGTCATCAAACGCTCTGCTTTGTCCGGACCAGCCAATTCATTGAGGGCATCATACAAAGGACGCAAATAGGGGTTGACCTTCTCGACCAAGTCTCCAGGCAAGAACCCCAGTTTTTCACCAGCTTCCACCGCCGGGCGGCAAAGAATGATGCGCTTCACTTCTTCTTTGTACAAGGCGTTGAGCGCCATTGCCATCGCCAAAAATGTCTTCCCGGTACCGGCTGGCCCCACCCCAAACACCAGATCGTTGTGGTTGATGGCTTTGCAATAGGTTTTCTGACGCATTGAACGCGGAAAGATACGTTTCTTTCGATTCCCAACAAATACCGTCTCTTTCACCAAATCTCTCAGTTCAACGTCGGGCTCCTTGATGAGCATTCTAGAAAACTGATCGACTTCTGCTGCGTGCAATCCCTGTCCCTGCTCGATCAAATCCAACAACTGCAGTGCAACATTGAGAGCCTGCTTGACCGCATCTTGAGTATCGGCACGCAAAATGAGTTTGTCGGCATTTTGTTTAAATGTCACACGGGTATTTTTGTCCAACACTTTTAAATTGCGATTTGAAGAACCACAAAACTCTCGCACAAGATAACTGTCGAAAAAGCGGATTTTGGCCATCCAGAAACCACCTTGATCTTGTGGCAGTGACAGCTCAAACTTAGAGGATTCAGCGTGTGAGATAACGACTCCTCGGACTATATGGTCCCGTCATGTTGTCTACCGTCTATCCAAACACAACGGTATCTCTTCAACTTAACACAGTTCTAGAAATTCTTCACTGAAGTGGTGCTCTCAACGCTGGAATTCGGTCTTGAAGCGTTTCAATGCTGCCTTGGAAATATTGCTGGACACCGAGCGATTTTTGGCCAAGGCCTGTAAGTCCTTCTTGCCCAAGGTCATCAAAATGCCCATTGCGACCTTGGTTGGGGTTTTCGGGTTCCCAACAAGAGCCATGCGAACATTTTGCTTGCGCATGTATTCTTTGGTCGAGCAAATCGTTCGGATCACTTCGTCAGACAAATTGCGGTTGGCTGCATATTTGGCTGCCTCACCCGCATTGACTTTCCCAGACTTCAATACAGCAACCGAAACAGACTTATTGGTGTCTCGAATGAGAATGCTTCTGGCCTCTTTGTTCCCTTTGTACGCGAGTTTGATGCGCTTACCCACCGGCATGTCTCGAATCTGCTGTTCCAACGATCGAACATCGTCCTCCTCCGGCTCGGCGTCTTTGTCTTTGATCAACGACGCGTCGAAATCAAAGTTGTCCTCTTCATCAAAGGTAAACTCAAAGGCGTCCATTTCGATACCGCTGTCCACAACTGTCAACACCATTTGGCTACCCAAAGCCTTGATCAAGGCTGGAGATGGCTTGGACTGAATGGCCGTCATCACCTCCATCAAAATGTTGTCAATCGGCAATTTGGGTTGCTGTTGTTGCACGGCACTTCGCTTCGGTGCTTCCACAAAGGCCTGCTGCTGCTTGAGCATCGCTTCCAACCGTTCCAAGGTTGCCGCTGGACAATTGGGATTGGCTTTCAAGGACCAATACACCACAGGATAGAGCAAAAATGTTTGGCGGGTATTGGCAAGGTGTTGACACGCATCTTTGCCAACACGTTGAGCGATCAGTTTCGCGGTTCGTTCATTGAGGTTGGCCGATTGGAAAATGTATTCGTCAATGCGATCAAAGGCCGGTAGAAATTGTACGATAAATTCCAATACTTTTCCATGTGTTTGACGAGTCAACGCTTCACTCAACCGTTTCTCATCCCACTTCGAGAGACTGGACTTGGCCAATGCCGACACAGAATTGTCGGTGTCTTGACAAAGAATCATACACACAGCCAGCGCTTCTTCTTCAGACGTACAGCCCTGCCCTTGAGCCAACAGCAGTTTGGCTTGATTGTCTGATGCCCGCAATTTTTCTTGAGTGACAGGGGCGATGTTTAACTGAGTATAAGGAATGCTCATAGAAAACCTCAAGGATGAATCTTCTCTTTCAAAACCTTCTTGACCAACCGAATGAAAGACTCAATCAACCGAATGATGCATACACACAATGAACAGAAGGCTCTTTACAAACAGTATAACCGTACAGGTTATGAATTGAGTTGATAGAGGTCCCACAGACCAAAAAGGGTCAAGTTGTGCTCTATTTTGTCGATCTCATGGCAATCCGAACCCACCAAGTTTGCAAGTCCACCCGTTGCAATGCAAAGTACATCCGCACTGGGGTCGAGTGCCCGCAACTCTTCTTTACAACGACGTGCCAATTCATTGACCAATCCAACGTAGCCCCAAAACATGCCCGCTTGCATACTGTGAATGGTATTTTTCCCAATCACGGAGTCGGTTCGCTCAACTTCGACCTTTGGCAATTTGGCAGTCTTGACAAAAAGGGCATCCAAGGCAATTTGAAACCCTGGAGAGATGGCTCCACCCAAATACTCTCCTTTGGCATTGACACAATCGAGCGTCGTCGCCGTTCCAAAGTCCACCACAACCAAGGCTTGTGGGTTCCGACGAAACCCAGCCACGGCGTTGACAATTCTGTCGGCGCCGATTTGTTGTGGGTTGTCGGTACAAATTCGCATCCCTGTTTTGATGCCCTTGCTGATGACGACAGCCTCGCACTTCAAATAGCGTTTGGACGCCTTTTCGATGGCATAAAGCACCGATGGAACAACACAAGATACGCACACCCCGTCGATGTCGGTGGCCTCAAGCCCTTGAAAGCGAAAGAGTTCCAACAACAACATTCCCAACTCATCGGTTGTACGAGATTTGGTGGTAATTCGCCAGCGGTGTTTGACAATGCCTTCTTGCATTGCACCGATGACTGTATTGCTATTGCCAACGTCAATGACCAACAACATGTTTACATCTCCACTAGGTTTACATCCCCACTGGTGATGGGAACACCATCCACGATTAACGCGCCATCCTCTCGAATGCCAGTCGCCACACCCACTTGTCCCGCAACCTCCACCACTTTGCCCAGGGTGATCGAGCGTTGACGCCAAAGATCCAGTGTATGTGCTCCCATCGAGTGTTGCAGCTGTTGAAAAGTGTTCAACACTCGGTCCAACACCTCGATTCTATTCTGTACTTGCCCCTTCAACAGTCGAAGAGAGGTTCCCGGTACCCCCGCTGGAAAGTCGACTTGATTGACGTTGAGCCCCAATCCAATGATTACGGTGTGTCTCTCTATGCCCAGGTTTGCCACCGTCGACAAAATGCCACCCACTTTCAACCCCTCTGCACTGAGTAAATCATTGGGCCATTTGACATGAACACCGAAGGTTTCAGACAGTTCAGCAGCCAAATAAAGCGTCAACAGTGGCAGTTCCGCAATTGAACATTCCCAATCTACAATCCAAGAAAGCAACAAATTCTCGCCAGGTTTGGACCACCAAGAACGCTGCATTCTTCCTCGACCGTTGTGCTGATATTCTGCCCCCACAACACCCCGCCACCCTGTTTCAGCCAAGGTTTGGGCGATTGTGTTGGTAGAGTCACAAGTCTCGAACCAGCGCATCGGCATCGACCGTCTCTTCGATACCTCTTGGATTTTGACCAGTCGCTCTTCAAAGCACTCTTTTGACATGCAATTGCCCCTTTGTGATTGGACACAGCATTCTTTTATCGCTAAAATGGGCTATGCTCAACGACAGCACCCAGGGTTTTTCATGTCTACCACAGCCTCTCCACAAACCCCGTTGGATCCAAACATCACCTATGCGTGGCGTTTTGGTCGATTCTTTCGACTGATTCTGATCACCACACCGTTCACGGTCCTGAGCTTTCCACTGTTGATTTGGATGTTCAACCTCAAAGTGGCTTCGGTGTTGGTCGGCTTGTATTTCACCTACCATCTCATTTGGACGTTGGTCTGGCCCACACTGGAATACCGTGTATTTCGATACGACATCAGAGAGCACGACTTTTTGGTCCAGCAAGGGGTTCTGTTCCGTAAATCTTCAGCCATCCCACTGCACCGCATCCAACACATCGACACGCACCAAGGCCCCATTGATCGACTGCTCGGTCTATCAACGTTGATGCTCTATACAGCAGCTGGTGTCACGCCAGATGGTGTCATTCCGGGACTCGCGGAAGAGGACGCCCAACACCTTCGTGACATCTTGTCCAAACGTGAGGGCGACGACGGTGTCTAATTCAAAAGACCAACCCAACCAAGACCAAGCGAACAGTGCCAGCGACGCGACCAGTCAAGACCAAGCATTGTCAACCCTACAAACTTCTCGTCAACCCACTCAATCCACTTTCGAAGAGGTGTTGGAACAATCTCTTCAAACGACTGAACCGATTTTACCATCCACAGAACCATCTCCCGAACCAGAGAAGCCTTCCCAGATCGACCAAAAAGACCGTCCAGTCCCAACACCTGAAGAGTTGGGACCTGAAGACTTCCCCACCGATTTGGATGAGCACTGGAACGAAATCCCAACCGAAACCGCAGAATGGCATGCTGAGAGTGACACCAACCCACCCAGTTTTGTCTTGGAAGAAATCGAAAGCAGTAAGGGTTTGGAAGAATGGGGACAGTTGCACCCATACAGTTTGCTGATCAACCTGTTGCCACAGATGGCGCGCACCATCCAAAATGCGTGGCCGCTGTTGCTGTTCATCGTCGTTGGCGGGAACCAAGCGAATCAAGTCATCGACAGCATTTTTGTGCTGTTCTTCGTCGCCCTGTCGGTACTGAGAACCTTGATCCACTTTTTGACGCTGCGCTACAAGGTTCAAGATGGCAAACTGGTCGTCAAAATGGGGCTCATATTTAGACAGGCTCGAACCCTCGATCCTGAGCGCATCCAAAACATGGAGATCACCCAAAACCTGCTGCACAAGTATTTTGATCTGGTAGAACTGAAATTGGAAACTGCTGGAGATGCCTCCACCAAAGGATTGCTGTCCGCTCTTTCTCGAGAAGACGCCACCCGCCTCAAGACAGCACTCCAATATTCCAAGAGACGCTCCCAAACCCCCACCTCAATAGAAGAAACACCTTCTAGCCTTTCACTTTCTTGGGGAGAAGTACTGCTCTTTGGACTGTCTCGTCGCACTGTGGGGACTGTGGTCGTATTGTCTGCCGTTGTTTCCGAGTCAATGTCGGTGGTCAGTCCAGATCAGGCGCAATATGTCGCTTCTTCGATGAACCTACAATTGTTCATTGGACTGATGGCGATTTCCTTTGCCGCCTCTTGGATTTGGTCATCACTGCAAGCCACCCTGCGTTATCACAAACTCCAACTCAAAGTGCTCCCCGATGACATCTCAATCGTTTCAGGATTGATCACCAAACGCTCGGTGGAAATTCCCCGCCACAAAATACAGACCATTGAATGGTTTGAACCGTGGTTGAGACGACAGATGGGCTTTGGCACACTCTATTTGGAAACAGCGGCGCTGGGCATGGCAGACGGTGAGGTTCGACGCTCGGAAGGCATCGTCCCAATGGTCGAACGCAGTGACCTGTCAAGCATCCTAGAACAAATCGCCCCCACCTCTTCTCGAGAAATACTGGCAGCAGACACCCACAGTCCCCATGCCAACGCACGATATCTGATTGTATTTGGATACCTGTTCCCCGCCACCCTCTCCGTCGTTGGTGCGTGGTGGATGTTTGAACCCTCCATGTTGAGCCTGACGCTGATCAGCATCCTGGCCTTGGTTGTTGTATTGGGACTGACCGAACTGGACTTTCAAATGCAACGCTGGACCATCACCCCACACGCCATTCTGGCGCGAGAAGGCTACCTCAACCGCCGCACCACCATTGTCGATCGCGAAAAAGTTCAATCGGTATACCGTGCTGAAAACCCGATATTGAAAGCGTTGGGATTGTCGCAGGTGATCATTCGAGTTGCAGGTGCTGTTGTACATTTGCCACTGATTCCAGAATCAACAGCGGCAGAAGTGTTGGATAATTTGGCGGAAGACTGGCGATAAGTACGCATCTACGTTGGTTGACATGGGTATAGACAACCAAATATAGGAATCCTAAAAGACCAAAGACGCAGGGAATACCATGCACATTCGAGCATGTACACAACGCCAGACTCATCAATGTTTTACAGATGCACTCAACATTCCCATAAACCAAGAAAATTCAAATTTACAGCGATATTTACTACGCAATATTTGTACACATGCGATGATTCTAGACAAAACAACCTTTATTCGAACGCTGTTGCATCGCTTTGATTTTCTAGACCAATATGAACAACAGTATGGACTCTCTCAAATCAGTTATTTTTGGTCAATTATCGATGCCAATGAAAAAGGGGAGGACTATCAAGAAGATTTTAGACAGTTATGGTCTCAAACTCCATCTCGTCAAAAGATCAGACATGCTACATTACTAATCGAACTCTTTGCTCAACTAAATTGGCATGAACTGCGTGGTCTCCATTTGCGACTTGGGCTTGAATGGCTCGAACCCCATCAAAAAAAGTTTAAACGGGGATACAAGATATTCAAACAGAAACTGGCCTTTCATAGGCTTTCCTATGGAGATGTATACGATGGATTGACCGATCTGCAATCTCAATTTGCCAACGAGCAGAACAGAGCGAATCAGATCATCAGTAAATTCTTTGAAGTTTTTAGGAAGCCATCAAAAGAAAATACAACTCATTACAAATCATTGCTGGATGAATTGCGAACGCTTCCACCAGATACAATCAATCGTTTCCGTGGAGAGCAAATGATAATCCCATTTTGTTTTGAAACAGTCGAGGAAGAAGAGCTAGCACTTACAGATTTAGAAAGCATCATCCCCTTTCAAAGGCACAATCCGGATGATTTACGCACTCAAATTGAAAAAATGTACTTTGATATGTATTTGAAAGCAGAACGATATCCACAGGCTGTAGACTATGGGCAACGGGTTCTGCGGTCATCGACGGATATGTCATTACACAATAGACATCTACTTCAATTAAAAGTCGACCGCTGCCAGTTATACTTGGTACCCATTGAAGAGTCCTTGCGTCACTTTGACACCCTAAAGAAGCAAGTACAGCAACGAGATGAGCCAACATTAATAGAAGAGTGGCAAGAGTACACGCTTTCCTTAGCCAAACTCGCCATCAAATACCATTCTGAAATGAACAATGCCAGCGAACAAACCCTTTGGCAAGAGCGACTGGTTGAAGTCAATCGCGTCAAATTACTGAAAACGCAACGTTTATCCCAACAGTTTGACCTCAAATTTAGACCAAAACCCGCACAACGATTTGCCCTTGATCTCTATAGGTTGGGTTTGTTGTATGACAAAATTCATGCCACTTCGAAGGCCATTGACACGTTCCAAGAATCTTCTGATTTATTCGAATCGATTCAAGGTCCAAAACGCCCATTGTATGCGAAGCAATGGGCAAACGCCTTGTGGAAATTACATTATCGTACAGATACGGAACACAATCGGCTGGGACTTAGAAAATGTCTAGAACTGCGCAATCAGTTGAAACAAAACGGCGTCAAAGGATTGCACTACGCCTTAGTCACTGTTCGAAACACACTGGGGACTTGGGCCCTTCGTCGAAAAGAATGGGAACTTGCCAAAGATCACCATGATATTTGTTTATTGTTGATAGATGGACTGGTTCGGACATATCCAGATAAACGTGTCTATGTGCGCGCCCAACATAAAATCAGAGTTCGATTGGCATGGAGTCTCTACCATTTGGGAGAACAAGAGAGAGCCTTAGAAATCGCAAATCTCATTCAAGCAACAAATCTACTGACCAATGAAACTCTACTTACACATCTACGAAAGATGATGGCGGACCTATAAAAATTATGGCTTGTCTTCATCGGGTTGTACAAGCGATGCGTACTCCCCCATACATGAGTAAAGACTGTACAAAGTCAATCGACGTTCTCAGACAATACCGATAGTGGCGGTGAATCCAAAGAGTGACGAAGAGTGTACGAACAATTCGTGTTCCCCATACGTGAATGAAGAATGTACAAAGTCAATCGACGTTTCCAGACAATACCGATAGTGGCGGTGAATCCAAAGAGTGACGAAGAGTGTACGAACGATGCGTACTCCTTGTACGTGAGTGAGTACCCTCAAAGTCAATCAAAGGATTCACCGCCAATATCAATGGAGGAGCCAAGAAACAGCGACAATACTAGCAAACACACCTGTAATATCGGCAGCCAATCCCGCCCACAAGGCATGACGATAGCGATGCACGCCCACTGAGCCAAAATACACCGCCAGCACGTAGAATGTGGTTTCCGTTGAGCCGTTCATGGTTGAGGCAAGGTTTCCAATATAACTGTCAGGACCATAGGTTTGGACCAGTTCAGCAGTAATGCCAAAAGCACCCGAACCACTCAACGGTCTTAAGAGTGCAAGAGGAAGAACTTCTCCAGGCAGGTTGATCATGCTGGTCACTGGCTCAATCCACTGCACAACCATTTCCAAACCACCACTGGCGCGAAACATACCAATCGCCGACAAAATGGCAATCAGATACGGAATGATCATGATGCCCAAGTTGAAGCCTTCTTTGGCACCTTCAATGAAAGATTCATAGACGGGAACACCGCGAACAACACCCACCAAAATCATCCCGAAAATTAGAGTCGGCATAATCCACACGCTGGCCATCTCTCCAAGTGAGTACACGGTCACCACCAAAGCCACAAGACTCAAAGCAAAAATGGCAAGCGGAATCAACTCTTTCAGACCACCTTCATGCTGTGTGTGAATCGGTGGGACAAAGCCTTCATCCGTCGGTGGAGACGCAAAGAGTTTGGACAACCCTTTGGCTACCAACACTCCAATTCCTGTCGATACAGCCGTTGCCAACAACGTAGTTGGAAAGATGGCAGCTGGATCGGCTGAGCCAAACTGAGCCCGCAAACCAATGATACCAGTTGGCAACAATGCAAGACCACTGGTGTTGATCGCCAAAAACAAACACATCGCATTGGTGGCTGTACCCTTGTGTGGGTTGATGTCGTTCAACTCTTTCATAGCTTTAAGCCCAAATGGTGTCGCGGCATTGCCAAGTCCCAGCGCATTGGCTGCAATGTTCATGATCATCGCCCCCATCGCAGGATGATCGGGTGGCACATCGGGAAAGAGTCGCACCAGCAATGGACGAATAAGCCCTGCCATCCACTGTAAACCGCCAGCTTTCTCCACTATCTTCATCAGGCCCAAGAACAAAGCAATGTAGCCAATGAGTCCGATTGCTAAGTTGACCGACCCTTTTGCCGACGCCAATGCCGCCTGCCCCACTTTGTCTGGTAAGAGGGGTACTGGAAGCAGGGTTAAATCACTGGTATCAGCAGAAACTTTCGTCTGCACCAAGGCCTCTTTGCCATTGGCATTTTCACAGTGTGCGAATATCGATCCTTCATCAAGAGACACTACCGGTAAAGTATAGATCCAAGCATCTTGGTACACAGCCTGTCCTATCGCCGCTACCGTATCCTCTTTAATATACTGTACCGTTACCTTGTCAGACTCTTTGCATTCAAAGTCTGTAAAAGTCAGATTTCCCGACAACGTGTGTGGTTTGATCACCTTCGTTTGAGCTGACTGGCTCAAATATTTCTGATGAGCCGGAAAGAATGTACCGACCGCCATAAACAAAAATGCGACTGCTACAATCGCAAAGAAAACGGTATTCATATCCAATGAAAACCCCTTCTTTTCCGAATCTTCGACTTCAGTTGAGTCAGTGTTCTCAACATTCTCTTGGGTATCCGCACTCATACACTCTCCTTTCGTTTACTCAACAACGTTGCCATATACAATACCCAACGCTTCACTGCTTGTGGTTCATCCATACTGCTCCACTCTTGAACTTTTGCATCGCACTCAATTACATCGATGGCTTTCCATCCCAAGTTCCCTTTTCTGTCTCCCTCTCCAATAGGCAACGGATTCGACTGGGTAGCACAGACAAAATAAGGAATTGAGACATTGGCTTCGACGTCCATGTTTGCGTGGGTAAAATGCATCGCCAACCACTCGGTGTTCAGCACTGGATTGATACACACCACAGCTCCAGTAAAATCACGTACGGCTGGATGTTGATGCAGGAATTTCAACAATTGTTGACAATCTGCTTGGGAGGCCACAAAAAGAAAACGCTGGGATGACTGCGTCAAAACGGATTCCAATTGCGACAACCAAGCTGCTGGTCTATCCCAATCCAAAGATACACTCTCCAAATCGGCCCACGCCTTCCACTCTGCTCTCTCGGCGGCTCGGTCTTCATTGGTCACCACAATCCAACCATCCAGTCGACGTCGAAAAACAGACCGCACCTTATCGGATCCTTTGTGGATATCTGTCCATTCCAACAAACGCAGGGGCTGATCACAGATCGAATTTTCAACAGAATCTCCCAACAAAGTGGCCAGCAAACTTTGTTGATAGGCCGCCCAATCCACATCTGGCTCACGAGGAAGACTCTTAAAGACCGCCCAAGCCCCGAGCAACACAATCACCCCTTCAATGATCCAATGTTCGAGTTGCAGTCCCGTCATTGACACTCCCTATCAACCATTCACAATGGACTATGGATAACCAATCTTTGCACTGGCACCGATATTTTTTATTATTTGCCAAAAAAAGTTGACACGTCCATTCAAAATTTGCAAAC
>CBFICN010000031.1:0-26691 GCA_965661045.1 uncultured Myxococcota bacterium | reverse complement strand
GACCGTCTCATCGGAGCCTTTCCAAAAAGTTGGCCGTTCAAAGGTGTTTCGCAACAACTCTTGCCCACGCGCGTCGTGGTACAGAAAAGATGACGTACCTTTGGCCGTGCGAATGCCACCCAACCCCAATGCCGACAACGCTGCTGTCCGACGGAACAGATCTCGTCGATTCACTCTTCTGCCCCGAAGATACTGGTGTAAATAACAGCCATGAGTTTGTCTTTTGGAGCCGTTTTGGACGTATTCAGCGCTTTGCGCGCATTGCGAACCAGTTGACGGACTCTCTGTGGATTCAGCTCTGGATTGTCTTCCAAAAACTCTTGAACGGCTTCTGAGTTTCCAGACGTCAAATCCTGAAATACAGTCTCCATCAGGGTTTCTAAAGCGTCTTCAGCTTCATCTTGGTTCTCGACAACCTCCATCAGCAAACTCAAATCTTCAGCGTCGGCATCGCGCATCAAGTTCACGATATTGCGCTCTTTACGTCGTTTACCACGAAACTCTGTGATTGACCGACCTTCTAAAATCGCGTCCTTCAGCGTTGGCTCAATGTCCAACACCTCCACCAACGCATCTTCGCGCAGTTTCATCAGCCCAACGGTCAGTTTGCGTAGATATTGGTTTTCAGATTTTTTGTCTCGAATCGGTCTTCGACCCGTACCGTCCCAACTCACGGTGCCTCCTGTTCAGTTATGATAAACGCTCGTTTGCTTCAATCCATTCCCACATCTCGGAGATCTCCAGTGTGAATGGCGCTTGGATTGGTGGAAACCGAAAGCCTGTTTTGGGATCCAAATCAAAGCTGGTTACACGAAAAGATATGGCGAAACGCTCTCTTTTCCACTGCGCAAAGCACAATTTTCTCATAAACAGTTCGATGTGTTCGCCCAAATGACGCAAAGTATACTGTTCGTACAAAGCAATGGTGTCTCGATGTGCAAGAACTTCGGACCACATTCGCTGACAGACCTCTCGAGGTTCCAGTCCCATTTGCACAACCCAGTACATCAACTGATCCAACACGTAAAACGGCATCAAGTCATCTTCATCGGTTTGTTCAGCACCTTGGGGGCGCAACTCAGCAGTCGAAGGAATGGACGTCACAATCTTCAACGANTCATNCTGATGATACTCNGCAGCCCATTCTAGCCATTCAATCACTAGAGATTTTGGGACATCGGCAATGGGAGCCAATCCACCGCTGGTGTCACCGTCCATGGTCGTATAACCGACCGCCACTTCAGACTTGTTCGATGTTGTAATCAACAGGGCATTGTGAATGTTCGCCACCATCCAAATCAAGGAGCCTCGTAGTCTCGCCTGCACATTTTGGAGTGGGATGTCGTGCGATGGGTTGTCCCAATCCAGGGAGACACCGGTCATTTGTTCGAAAACCGACAAATGGGTATCCATGGCTTCTTGTATCTGACCATCATAATGCAGTGCGCCAATCTCTTCTGCCAAGGCTTTCGCAGCATTCCGAGTGGTGCTTCCAGAGTTGGTGGTCCCCATGTAGGCCGTGACCAATAGATCGTTGACCTTTTGGCGACGTTGTTCAGAGTTCAATGTTGGATACTGATACTCCACCATCCTAGCAAGGAGCACAGCACACATTGTTGAATCTCGACCACCCGACAGGGCCAGGGCAACTTTGGAGACGTGGGCTTTGCGTAAATACTCTCGCATCGCCATTGACAGAGCCAGTTCCAATTCCAAATGTGGCAAATGGCCGGCGTTAATTTTGTGAATCCCTGTATGGGGTCCAATGTGGTGCTCTAAAGACAAGTCGTAAGAGCCTGTCGAGTTTCCTCTCCAATAGACAGGAGATGGCCGACCGGGTTTCCAGTGAATTTCAGACTCAAATACCCCTTCAACCTGTATTGAATGAGGGGCAGTGCCATAAATCCCGTGGTGCAACTGAGAAGCCTGTTGTCGCCAAGACCCCATCTCCAACCGAGACCGTTCCAATGCAGCCACATCAATATTGGCTGTTGTAACCACTGCATCCTCTGTGAACACAAACCGTTTCCCCTCAGCCAACAACGCTCCACCTTCAGCAATAAAGGATGCACCATCAAAAATGAGACGGGTAGAATCACAGCCCATCAAAGAGGTGTACAAATAGGCACACATGTCTTCCCGAGAGGTTTGTACAACCATATTTCGACGGATGCGTTGCTTTCCAATGGTAAACCACGAAGCAGATGGATTGCACAGTATTTTGGCCCCTGCAAGGGCGTAGCGTGACCCTGGACGAATCCCCTTCCACCCGTCCTCGCAAACTTCAATCGCAAACTTACCGATGCCTTTTGCTTCAAATACCAGACCGCCGATGGGGATCTCTTGACCGTTTGAGGCAATCAAGGTTTCCAAACGCGTACTCAACCAAGAGGCGTACCACCGACTTTCATACTCTACATCCCCAGTGGCGAGATTCTCCTTGGGCACAATCCCCCAAATTCGTCCATTCCCAATGACAGCCGTTGCATTGTACAGCGCGTCTCTAAACTGGAAAGGAAAACCTACAATCGCCAAACAACCGACAACTTCATGGCTCAGTTCTTCCAACATGGTCCACGCACGGGTCAATGTCCCCTGCATCAACAGTCGATCGCCCAACGAATACCCTGTCAAACACATCTCCGGAAGAACAATCAACCTTGCTCCTTCAGACTTCGCCCTATCAATTGATGTCAAAATGCGGCGCTTATTGCCCACCCAATCTCCAACTGTTTGATTGAGTGACACTGTGGCCACAGGAACCATTCTAGACGAAATCATATTAGTTCCCGTCAAAATAAGGTATTGCTTGTTGTCTCGTCAGTTCCGTTGCAGAACTCGACGTTCCATTCATCATGGTAAACTTGAACGGTTGAGATTCAATATTCGGATTGTCGTATTGAAATTCCTCCATCAAGTTCTGAGGAGTGCTCATATCCTGATCCATTGACCACCACAGTACATTGTCCAATGCACCGGTCGTCACTGAGGTAGCCGTGACAGACCCCATATCCTGACTTGTCATGTATTCCGTGAAAGGTGCGACAAAGGAGTCGTTTACGTGGAAGATCATCAAGTCGTCTACTCGTCCGTACAACGGACTCAGAGAATTGCCATTGACCGTCAAACCATCACCAAAGTCAACCACATCACCGACAGCATTTACCCCCATACAATTTGCAATGTTTATCGAGCCACTACCGTTGGGCAAAGGCTCCGTGTTGATTTCCCCATCAAATATGGGCACCCCATTGATTTGAAATTTAAACGTTGAATTGGAAGCCCCACTGGTTGGCACTTCATACACCGCCATCAATTTCATTCCCGCCTCAAGCTGTGAAACGTCCATTGGAACGTTGAGGTCGTCATACAAATCAATTCGTCGACAAAACGATACGCTACCAGACTCGTTGGAGAGTGTACGCCATACAAGTTCCGGATGTACATGGTTCACAATCCGGGGAAAACGAATGGTCAACAGGTTGTTTCCAACCCGAAACAATGACATGGGGGTCCCAGTGCCATTTGACCCACCAAATATCAAATCTGAAGTTGCTTGTGAGTCGGGCGCCCATTTCATGGCAAAACCCCAACCTTCTGAAACATCCAAGAAAGGAACCGTTGCCGTCAACCCTTCACGCCGAGTCGTACCGGTAGATGAGACATCTTCTGGTTGATGCTGTAAAAACATGGTTCCATCCATCACCAAATGCGACGCACTCATGAAATTCATGTTTTCTTCAAATGGAGAAGGGGGTTCTTCAAAATCGTCCAACCACATACCACTTTCAAAAGTATCGTTGCCATTTCGAAAGCGGTCCTGAATCCATTCTTGACCAATTGTACCAACTTGACAAGACAATGCGTTGTTGTCATTGTGTCGACACATGTTCATGCTCAATATTTCCCCGTTGCCTCCAAGAGGAACCGAATCATCAATATGCTCATTTGGCATCTGATCACTCAGAACTTTATGAAAACCAAACCAAGCAAAACCATCATCACTTTCATCATTGGGTAAAAAATCGTACCCATGATAGTTATCTGGCTCTGACAACCACATTTCCTCGCTCAACAAGCCCTTTTCCCCTAACGACTGCTCAAAAGTGAAGCCTCCCATTTGCGTTCGGAACAACAACAAATCATCGATGCGGCCCCTCAAATGATGAAGCACCTCTTTTTGATTGTCGACAACCACTTCAGTCCCTTGTCCAAACACAATCTCAGTCACCTCATTGGATGAAACTGGACATCCAGAGACCTGTTCCATATCGGGATAGTGAAAAATTGGATACTGCTGTGACGCCTTGTCTCTGAAGTAAAGATTGGCGCCACCGGAACCACCATCGATCACTTGACCGTAGGTCATGATCATCTGAAACCCTTCTTTCAATATCTCTCGGGTCGACACAAAGTCATTTGTGTTTCTAAACCAGTCGGTCTCATAACAAACTTGGCCTGTATCCTTGTCTCGAATGATGTATCGAACCTGCGGAGCAAGAGATACACCAGTTACTTCTGGGGCAGTGACTGGGACGAACTGCATCGAAAGCACGACAGAGTCCGTTTGAAATAAGACAAATGGCTTTCCACCACTCTCGCCTTCTCCAAAGAGAAAACTTGTCACATCGTCATTGTATGGGGCAACATTCAGTGCAAAACCCCAAGGAGTATCGGGTTGTAAAAATTGGTTGTACTCATCGTTTGAACTTTGCACTTCGCGTTTCAACGCCAATTCTCCGTCAAACAGTAAGTGCCAACCTTTCATGCCGACGAGCCCATACCCGGATTCAGGTTCGGCGTTGACATCTAGACCCAATGTCTCCAAGTCCGCTCCCTCGACACCGGTATCAACCTCCGCAGTGTCCCACTTGTCTTCCAAAACCTCATCAGAGGGTTCTCCGGTTTGCGGGGTAAGAGCAGCGTTTGGAGCAATACACCCCACCAGTCCAAATGCCAAGAACCACACTGGGGTTTTACAAATTTGCAGTGACATTGTCAGTCTCCTAATTGCACCTTGTACAAAGACAAGATTTTGATAAGTTCTGTCTACACTTTTCTATGGGTTCCAAGATGTATTTTCTCGAAAATAATATTCCAATGCACCTTGTGAAGTAATTTCCGCCCTTGTAGAGTCCGATGGAAGCATGTACAGGGTGTAGGACACACCATTTTGTTCAACGGTCTCGTCGATCAATGATTCAAAATCTGCGGAGTCCAATTTTGCCTCGCTGGGATCGATTGGGAACCAATGCCAACCGTCGTCTATCACACTTGAGTCCAAATCCATTTGGGGATCTTCAAAGGTGTACAATGATCGTATGCGGTCACTCTCAACAATTGGGTCATTTTCCGCGACAATGGCATCCACCCCAGTTTCATTGATCAAAATGATATCATCCACACGACTTCGCAAAGGAGACACTGCCAATTCCTGAACCCCAGAAACAGTGCTTCCAGCGCCAAACTGGAAAGTGTCTGTTGGAACGAAATCCATGTTACAGGACCCGCTGCCGTTGTTGGTGCTTTGAAAATTGAGCGCAAATCCATCTGTCGTATGCAGATAAATCTTAAACGAACTTTCACTATTCGATGTTCGAGTATGTTGAACTACAATATGAAAACCATTTTTCAGTACCTCCTGTGACACTTTGTCCGCAGCACTCGAACTGACAGTGTACACAGAACACACCTCAAGGTTTCCCCCAGTATTGTCAAAACGATACACCTCAAAAATAGCTCTATGGCCTTCTCCATCTTCGTGTAGTGTCAACACTATGTGAATGCCTCCTCCACTAAACAAACTCAACCCACTACCGGTCATCTGACTCCACGAGTCCGCATCAAAAGCGCCAAACGAAACGCCAAAGGCCCAATTGCTGCTCATTCGTAAAAAGTTGGCCAATGGTTGCTGCAAGTCAATTCTCCCAGTACCTTGTGAGACCAAATCCAACTGAAGGTACATGGTTCCGTCAAACAACAGATACTGGTCTCGCATAAACTCTAGACCATCATCTGTCAGTGCAATTGGATCAGTGTCTTGTGTTTCGCCATCTGGACCATCGTCAGTATCGGTGTCAGAAGTGTCGATTTCGGATTCAGAATCTTCAGTATCTATGCCACCGCTGTCAAAACCATCTGCGACGTTGTCTGTATCTCCTGTCGTGTCCATCACGGTTGCATTCGGAGAAATACACCCCCCAAACAACACACAACTCAATCCGAACAATATCTTTTTCATACTCAACTCTCAGAAAAACGACCTCACACTTATTTTAACCCATCCTCGGCCAAAAAGTCAGAAAATCACTGTTCATACCATGACTTCCAATGCTCTATCCACCATTGGGTACTCTCAAGACTCCAAGTTTTTTCAAATGAATGTTCTCCACCTTCAACGATGCGAACTTCTGGGCTGAGCCCTTGAGACTTTGCAGCACGAACCAGACGCTCAGCACCCTCTGTAAACTTTCGTTGTTCAGAGTCCCCGACAACCCAAGCGATGTGTTGATGCTGTCCAGCGCCTCTCAGAACCAATTCTCGCGGGTTGAGAGCGAGGGCGTACTCAGTATAGAACTCGGCTCCAAAGACATTGTGGTACAGTGAATAGGTTGGGTAGTCTTCCAAAGCAATCTCTAGATCGGTTGGAGAGTAAGCCACCATCGCTTCAATCAGATCGGGGTGACGCAGACCAATGCTCAATGCACCCAATCCCCCCATGGATACACCAACCAGGCTGGTGTGCTCCACATCATACTGCTCAACCACGGTTGAAATGCTCTCAAGGGTCCACGTTTCGTACAGGTGTTCCCCATCCACCCAGTCCAACCAATACCCTCGCTCTCCTTCCGGAATCATCAAAATCGTTGGCGAAATCTCTCCACTTGCCATTTGCTGACGGACTGTTTGCACAATCGAAGCACGGGCAAAGTTTTGAGCAGAGTCTCCAAGACCGTGTAAAAACACAATCATTTGCTCCGTTTCATCAGATGGCAGAATTAGCACATAGCACTGTTGCGGTGTCAAACAGGTCAACGGAAACATCAGTGACTCCCTAAGTTTTTGAATGCGGCTACGTTGTTGGCATAGCGAACAGCCTCACTGTAAGACACTTGACCTGAACGAATGAGGTCCTGTAGGGCTCGGTCCATGGTCACCATGCCAGCACTTCTTGAAGACTCCATCATACCCAGTGCCTGATGCATTCTATTGTCTCGAACCAAGTTTCGAATCGCTGGCGTACCCACCATGACCTCAAACGCCGGTACTCGCCCCACTCCAGATTTGGCCAAAAGCAATCGCTGGGACACGATGACCTGCAGACTGGCTGCCAACTGGGCACGCACTTGGGCTTGTTGATCAGACGGAAAGGCATCAATGATGCGATCAATGGTTTGGACTGCGTCGTTGGTGTGCAATGTCGCAAACACCAAATGTCCTGTTTCAGCCGCTGTCAACGCTGCCGAAATGGTTTCTCGATCACGCATCTCCCCAACCAGAACGACATCTGGGTCTTGTCGCAAAATGTATTTTAACGCGGCGGCAAAACTCTTGGTGTCATTGAACACCTCGCGTTGATCAATGGTTGCCAACACGTTGGTGTGGGTAAATTCAATCGGATCCTCAACCGTGATGATGCGACAGGCGCGTTTTCGGTTGATGCGATCGATCATACAGGCCAATGTGGTCGATTTTCCTGAACCAGTCGGACCCACGACCAAAATCAATCCATGAGGCTTATCGCAAAATTGAATGATGGAATCGGGAATATTGACCTCATGTGGCTTAGGAATCACCGAAGGAATGGCGCGCAAGGCAGCCGCCATCTGTCCACGTTGAAAATAGGCGTTGATTCGAAACCGTTGTCCATTGTCCAATCCCAAAGCAAAATCCACTTCTTTCTCCAGTTCATAGAGCATGCGTTGCCGCGAATTCATCACCGAGTTCAAAATGATGCGCATATCGGTGGGGGTCAACGTCTGTTCAATCAATGGACGAAGATGACCATTGACCCGTATCAGGGGAGTTCGATGGGCAGTGAGATGGAGGTCCGAAGCGCCTTTGGACAAGGACATGTACAACATCTCTTTGATGTTGGGGATGGGCTGTTGCTCGATGGAGTGGCCATGATGGCTTTGACTGCCCGTACCCATTCCTTGAAGCAACAGCGCCAGTTCATCTGGGTTTGAAGAGTACGCCAGCCCAACAGATTTGTCTACCCCTCCTTGTTGAATGAGCTTCAAAATGGATTGATTAAAGGTTGTCAGCGCATCCGTCCGAGAGGCGTGCATCAAATCTTCCAAACCGGAATAGTCTCGCTCCCTCAACAGTTGACCGACCGCGGGCGTATTGGTCATCATCTCCACTGCCAACGCACGACCCCCATCGACTTTTGGCAACAATCGCTGTGAAATGATGCCCCTCAAAGAGAGTGACAAATCCATTGCAACCTGGTTTCGAGCATGCTCTGGAAAATAACTCATCAGCCGTTGCAAGGTCTGAGATGCATCGATGGTGTGCAAGGTGGCCAACACCAAATGCCCCGTCATCGAAGCTGCCAACGCCACTTGAATGCTTTCTTTGTCCCGCATTTCCCCGATCATGATGACGTCGGGGCTTTGACGCACCACCCGACGCAGCCCTTCATGAAAGGATTGTGTGTCTGCGCCTACTTCTCGCTGGGTAATCTTTGATTGAATCGGTCGGTGAACAAACTCAATGGGGTCTTCAATCGTAACGATGTGGTAGGCATTGTGTTGGTTTAGGTCGTGCACCATCGCCGCCAATGTGGTGGATTTTCCTGAACCGGTCGCCCCTGTCACCAGAACGATTCCTGAACGGTGATCGGTTAAAGTGCCCACCGCACTCGGCAAGCCCAATTCTGCATACGCAAACCGCCCCACAGACAACGGACGAGCCACAACATTCCAACGCCCCTGTGTCCGAGCAATGTTCAAACGAAAGCGGTGTTCTCCCGTCTGCAAACCCGCATCCAAGTCCCCTGTGTAATTGAGTTCTTCCCACTGTACCGGTGTCAACTGCGTTTGCAACCATTGCTGCAAGTCTAGAGATTGTTTGTCTATCGACTGCACCGCTCCATCTTTTCGAATGGATACCCCATCCACACTCGACAAATACACATCTGATGCCCCCTCATGCAAGGCCTTGACCAAAAATTGTGTTACATCCATTTGCTCTCCCACGCTTGCAGACCTGTTTCCAAATCGGTCATCCAATGCAACCTGCCTTAAAGATACCCAAGGTACTCTTGCTCGACAACCATGACTCCTTTGTCTACAACATACTCCATGAAATTGCCGTTTTAGAGTGTGACTGTATTTTATGGAATTGTGACAACTGCACTCTAGAGGACATTGAAGCATTGAATCCAACCCACATTGTACTGGGTCCAGGTCCAGGCACACCAAATGATGCCGGTGTATTGATGGAGGTTGTGAAGCACTTTGTTGGCCAGTTACCCATACTGGGAATCTGTCTGGGACACCAAGCGCTTGGAATGTACTTTGGTGGAACCCTCACCCACGCACCCATCGCCCAACATGGAAAGCCTACCCTATTACACCACACTCAGCGTGGTTTGTTCTCTTACATCCCCTCCCCTGTACAGATCGGTCGCTATCACTCTCTTCAAGTGACCAATTTGCCTAAGGACTTGGACGTGTTGGCGACCAGTTATGACGGCTGTGTGCAAGCGTTTCAACATCGTACACTGCCAGTGTTTGGTGTACAATTTCACCCAGAGAGTATACTGTCACAGCACCTTCATCCACTTTGGAAACACTTCTTAGCCCAGACACCGCCATGTTGATTCTGCTCCTCTCTTGTAGTCAGCCTCCTTGTTCAGCCCCACTGAGTCCTCAAAGCACTCTCATCGATCACTTCGTACGCTTGGAGCAGGACAAATGCCTCCACGAACGAGACGTTGAGTCTCTCACGCAACGGATGAAGACCTACCACACCCAAACCACCTTGCATTGTGATCAGGTGTTTCGACGTTCATCCATGGACGGGCTTAAATTCGATGGACCAGAAGAATTGGTATTGGAAGCGGCTTCGGTTGCGGATGTCGTAATTGATGGGATGGGACGACACATCATTGCCTACAATGACACCCATCCAACCCGATTGACTCAAGTGGCACAATATGAACCGGAAACCTTTTGGAAACGTGGGTTGATTGGCTACGGCGGACTTGGACTGGCAATCGACCCAATGAACGACAAAACAATTCAGTACCTTGAGCCCGATCTGCATTTGCCCAACCCGTTGGAACTGGTGGATCCAGATATTGGGTTGACCAAAGCCGGACAGTATCGATTGAGTTTTTTCGCTGTCGAACCCAGCAAGATGAATAGAACCCAACACGGTCCCATGGCGGCAGCAAAACCACACAACTTTTATCGTTCAGTCAGCAACACACTGACTGATTTTCCCACGCCAACAGTCATCGTGGCATCTTCGGAAGGCAGCAATGGGGGTGCAGATCCAGCAATCCTCAGTTTGAAAGACGGTGGCGAAGTCCTCTTCGTAGGTCCGTTGGATCACACCACAATGGCATGGGTTTCTCCCGACGGCGAGCAGTGGCCTACTCATGAAGCCCCCACATACAATACTCGGCAACGGTTTGCGACACCAGATGCGGTTCCAGATCCAAACGGTGGTTACAGACTGTATGGCATGACCAATGGACGACCGGGAGAGTTTCAAGTCTCCATCAGTACAGATGGACAGCGCTGGCAGAGACCCCAAACTGTACTGCGACAACAAGGAGCGTTCAACATCTCAGTCGGAGTGGACCCGGTGGGTATTTGGTGGGCCTATTACAACAAAACCGACTTGGACTGTGTAGAACAATCTGGTGCCCGCAAGATTCTTCCCCCTAACGTACAAGGGATGACCCCAATTGCACCAGTTCCCCAAGGAAAACCATGATTCAATAGAGAATGCTATTCTGGGTCTGTCGACAATTCGGTATTGGCATTTGCAGCAATCGCTTCGATTTCGGCATTCACATCGGCCAAATGCTTGAGGGCGCGCACCAACGTTGGATGTTCCAACTCTCCTTGAATGATCAATTGCTCAACTTCCTTTCCTAGTTTTTGATACAAGGTAGCCTTTCGTTGTTTCAGCCCTCGTAAAGTGGCTTGTTTTCTAGATTCCTTACCCACTTTCTTGGCACCGGTGGCACCTTGTTTGAGCACTGTTTTCAAAATGGATTTCACCAGTTCAGACTGTTCACTCATCGAGACCTCTGTTCTATTGTATAGTATTTGGATTGTTGATTCAGATTGTGGACCAATTCAGACTTTGACAATTCAACGGTTCACCAACTCAACTGTTGACAAATTTAACAATTGTGGCGATATCTTCCTCGGTCAACACCCCCACACGATGAAACAACGTTTCGAATGTTGAAGAGTACACAATTGTTTGCGGCACCAGTTGCTCTTCCAAATCAAAATGGGCAAAGAATGCATCGGGCTGATCTGTCACAATACACTGTGCGTATTCCAGACCGGCGCTTTTCGCCACCTCAGAAACTTCTTGCATCGCCTCAGCATGAGTGCCACCCTGGAACAAATCCCAGTTGATGCCCAACATCGAATCCGCACCAATGTGACTTTGAATGGATGCCAGAATGTCCAGTTCTTCTACACATGGCGCACACCAAGTGGCCCAATGATTGATGACCCTCACCCCCAACATTCGCTCTTCAATCTCGACGGCAGTACTCAACCGTATACTGCCCACTTCAGTCGAACCCTTCGATTGAAAAATGGGTTCTTGTGGGACGCGCTCTCCAGGCTGTTCAAAGAGGTGATTCTTTTCAACCCGTTTTGCAACACGACGCAACACCTTTCGAATTGTTTTCTGCATCACAGCTTCTCCACATTCCTTATTGCAACGACTTTTTGGGTGGGTTTGGAGCCTTTTTCGAAGCGGGCTGTGCTTCTCCCCACACACGCCACTGCTCTCCATCCCACTGATAGATTTTTGACGATACTTTATTCACACCTTGCTCGTAAGCCTGCTTGATTCCAACGGCCATATTCTTGTGTATCTCAGTCGACAGTTTCGGCCAAAAGCAAAACATGTCTGAAGTTGGCTGAGCCGCCAAAATGGGTCCACCAGCAATCTTCTCCAGTGTAGACGGGTGCAACCAACCCGCAGCATCCCAACCATCTCGATTGCCAGTTGCCCAATACCCCTGATCTTTGTCTTCGATGGTTATCCAACTAAACCGTTCTTTGGATACGGCAACACGACTGCTTTGGCGCATGTGGGTTACCATCAGCTCACTGGACACGTTGGTCATGTTGGTAAACTGCAACCGATGTTCATCCACTATCAATGGACAAAGAACAAACTCATCGTTCCAGTCCGCACATTCAATGAAATTTGCCTTTGAATCGTAAGCCGTCTTGGAGAGTGCCGACACTCGAAACTCAGTAGATACCTCACTGGGAACTTCTGTTCGAGCTGTTCCACACAACAACAAAGCAAGCAGTATCGATGTCATGGAGTATCTAAGTCGGACTGGTCGATCTCAAAAATGTCCGTTCGATCAAACAGATCAGTGTTGTCACCATCTGCGTCTCGCCCTGCTTCAAGTTCATCAACCTGTTGCGTCAATCTGGCTACCTGAGCGGTCAATCGTCTGTGTCGATCACTCAAGACAGTTCCCATTCCGAGAGCCAATTTGTAGGCTCCCAGTCTACCCTCTTCAAGCAAACGCTCAAATTTGCGACGGGCAAACCGCATTACAACAACATTGTCCTGCGCTATCAACGTAGCCGAGCGTGGGACAGAGCTCAAAATGGCCATTTCTCCGAACACAGCCGGTGCCTTCAGACGAGCCACATTGCTATCTTTCTGAAAGGGCACGTGCTTACTGACAGACAACGTCCCGTCGTACAATACGTACCAAGCATCACCAATGTCCCCTTCCGAAAAGACCACCTCTCCTTTGGCGAACCGTTGAAATTCTAGAATGGTGGTCACTTCTGACAACTCTACCGGTGTCAGCAATGAAAAGATTTCTGTTTCCAGCAAGAAACTCGTGACACCTTCAAGGTTGATCGGCAGGTTGCTTTGTGTCATATTGTATACCCTCATTGGTGCTCTGGTTTTGTGACAGTATAGCACAGTCGCACCCGAAAATACCCAACAGAAAAGAACTCTTCCCAACCTTTGGAAAAAAGCAATGTTTAAAAGCCAACAACTGTTAGCCAATCGCTGGCGACTGGATCACCAACTCCCTTCCCTGCAACAAATCCAACGGTGGATTGCCTGGGACACCCACAATCAGACCGATGTTGAAGTACTGACATTGACCGCCACTGAAGCCATTGAACCAACCCAACCCAACCATTTTCTCCAAACACATCAACAAACCCAACAGGCTCATTTTGTGGGGACTGACGGCAAGCAACCGTTCGCCGTTTACCCCCTTCCCAGTGGCGAGTTCTCCATCGCACACAAACTGCCCACCACAGTGTTGCCAGACTTCACTGTCCAAATACTGACTTCATTCAATTCAGATCTTCCTATCCTGTGGGCTGAAGAAATTGTCCAATACGATACCGAAATCCGCCATCGCCCCCTCGGACAAGTTCTCAAACAGAGTTCTATCCAAGTACAGCCACTTGTATCTCCCCATTCAACCAATCAAGTGCACTATTCTTTGGCGATGTTGCTTGTTCAAAACCAACACCCCACCCTCAAATGGAGCAGCAAAAAAGAACTCGAAGACTGGGTGGACACCTTTGATACAACGGGATGGTTTCCGGACTATTCTGAGGATTTCCAGCGATGGCTTGTCAATGCTCTTCGAAACAATCATCCCAAAACACCGGATGGTCTAGGACTTACGGTGGTTCTACCTCCTGTACAAGTGCAACACAAAAAGAACCCGCCGACTCCTACCCAAAGAACTCAGTTGGTTTCGAGTGCCTCTAGAGACATCCCCTTGCCAAAGTATGTGTTGATGGCTCACAAAATTGCTTCCCCTTCAATTGCCAAACAACTGGCCGCCGTAGCAGGGTTTGACGTACAAACGGTTTTGCAAGCCTATGAAGATGGTACTCCCCTTGCGGTAGATGGTGGAGTTTCACTTGAAGAAGCCAATCGCAAACAGTCCCGATACCAAAATGTACCCGTCACCTTATCCGTCGAGCCTGCAGGTGGAGTCCTTGCTCGTCCAACAGTTTCAATGGGACTGACCGGTGCGTTGCTTGGCGGAATTGGTCTAACCGTCGCAGGTCTTGGCTGGATTCCGTTAATGGTTGGTGGAGGTGCGTGGTTGTTGGGCACCATCACCCGAGCCCAACATCGTGGACAAAGACGACAACAATGGAAAAACGCAAATCAAGTTGGAATTAAGAACTCAGATTCAGCAATGCAAGCTCTACAAGCAGCCAGAAGACGAGTCTTACTCTCTGAACTGCCAACACTTGCAATCCAAGATTTCATTCAGCAAATTGATGAGCTCGAAGTACACGCCACACAAAACCCAGACATGGTTGCCAATTCTGCAGCGCAGATCTTCATTGAAGAGGGTGAGTTGCACACCGCGGTTAAAAAGTCCCTTCAGCAAACTGAATCCTTCGTCAAGAGCACATTTGAATGATACAAGTTGACTATTGAAGTCAAGGAATCACCATGTACATTCTCGGAATATCTTGTTTTTACCACGATGCTGCCGTCTGCCTGTTGAAGGATGGAGTGCCAATCGCTGCAGCTGATGAGCAAGCCTTTTCGCGAAAAAAACACGACTCGAACTTTCCAACCAAGGCCACTCAGTGGGCTCTGCAATTTGCCAATATTGGCATTGATGACATCGAAGCCATCGCATTTTATGACAAGCCATTGGTGAAGTTTGAGCGGATTTTAAAAAGTCACGTCGCCAATTTCCCCTACTCGATCAGTCAATTTGTCAAAGGAATGCCTTCGTGGTTCAATACCAAATTGCGGTTCAAGAAAGTACTCAAACGAGAACTTGGATACACCGGGCCAGTTTGCTTCTCTGAGCACCACATGTCCCATGCCGCATCCACCTTTTTTGCAAGTGGATGGGATGAAGCCGCCATCTTAACAGTAGATGGTGTTGGTGAATGGGCGACGACCACTTGGGGGGTGGGCAAAGATAAGGAAATAGACTTGCGCAATGAGATTCGCTTTCCACACAGCGTCGGACTGCTGTACTCTGCCTTTACCTACTTTTTGGGCTTCAAGGTAAATTCTGCCGAATACAAAGTCATGGGTCTAGCCCCCTATGGAGAACCGAAATACGTAGACAGAATCAAGCAACTCATCACCATTAAAGACGATGGTACCTTCCGACTAAATATGAAGCATTTCGCGTTTGATTACGGTCTAAGAATGTACAAACCATCCTTTGAGAAAGTGATGGGGGCGCCCACAAGAACAATGGAAGAGGGCCCTCTTGAACAATACCACAAGGATGTTGCCCGCTCTCTACAAGAAGTGGTCAATGAAATCATGGTCAAACTGGCCACCAACATCGTCGAACAAACAGGGTTGACCAAACTTTGTATGGCTGGTGGTGTAGCCCTGAATTGCGTTGCCAATGGCCACATTCTGCGAGAAAGTCCCGTCACCGAGATTTTCATTCAACCGGCAGCTGGGGACAATGGCGGCGCGATGGGCGCTGCACTGTGGCTGTGGCACCAAGTCCTCAACAAAAAGAGAGAATGGAAGTTCAAGTCTCCCTACCTTGGTCCCGACTATACATCCGAAGAAATGGAGAAAGTCCTCAATCGGTACGGTGCGGTGTACCATAGGAAGGAGCGTACAGAATTGCTCAAAGAAGGGGTTCGATTGCTGACAGATGCGCAAGTCGTCGGTTTGCATCAAGGCCGCATGGAGTGGGGACCGCGCGCACTGGGACACCGTTCCATTTTGGGAGACCCTCGTCACCCAGAGATGAGAGAAATCATCAATGCCAAGATCAAAATGCGAGAAGGTTTTCGCCCCTTTGCCCCAACCGTCTTGGAAGAAGATTGTGAAGCCTACTTTGAACTGGACTGTCCGTCGCCCTATATGTTGTTGGTCGCTCCAGTGCGTTCGGACATTTCACCATTGCCCTCCATCACCCACGTGGATGGGTCTGCGCGCATTCAAACCATCCGGCAGGACCAAGATCCGTTCTACTATGATTTAATTCGCACCATGCGAAGCAGCAGTGGCTGCAGCGTGGTCATCAACACCTCGATGAATGTCCGTGGCGAGCCAATTGTCAATACGCCTGAAGACACCTATCGATGCTTCATGCGTACCCACATGGATGCCTTAATCATGGGCCCATTTATCCTGTACAAAGACGAACAACCCTCACTCAATCTCAAGACTGCGAAAGACGCCTTTGGCTTGGACTGACAATGGACACCGTCTATCTTCATACGCAGCCGGGATGGGTCATTCGAATTATCTGCTTTGCCATGCTGTTGACTTGGGTGGGGTTGGCTTGGTTTAACCCAACGAAGAATGTGAAGCCTGCGTTGCTATTGGGCCTTCCGATTACGTTGATGATTCTCGCACTTTGGTGGTCCATGACCATTGAAGTGACCCACACCATGCTGCATCACCATTTTGGCTTTGGGTTTTGGAAAAAATCATATCCACTCAATGATGTTGCCGCCGTTTCCAAAGAAAAGACCCATTGGTACAACGGCTATGGAATTCGCTATGTGGGAACTGGTTGGTTGTACACTGTTTCTGGGTCCGATGCAATACAAATCACACTGACATCGGGGGACAACATCTTGTTGGGTACAGATGACCCCGATGGTTTATTGGGTGCCCTGTCTCAATAACCGCTCTGGGTTCGTTCTCCTACCATGCACAATGCGAACGGAGAAAGAGAATGTGGAAAACAATTGCTTTGGGTACAGGTGTCATTGTAGGATTGGCGGCACTTGCCCTGATGGGATTTCGGATTTCTTTGCATCAACACAATCGAGAAAAACTGAAACAACTCGGCCAAAACCAAGAAGCATTTGCCGAACTAATTCAAACAATTCATCGAGAAACACCCTACTTGGTTTACGTGACCAGTGGCTATCGAAGTACTGAGCACCAACGACAATTGTATAAGGTCAACTCGAAAAATGCCCGTCCGGGAACCAGTCCCCATGAACACAGACGAGCCATTGACATCAACCTAATTGGGGTTCGGGGCTATGTTCGAAAAGCAGACAGCAAAGAGACGTGGCTGAAAACTGGCGTGCCACAAATTGCCAAGAAACTCGGATTTCGATGGGGTGGAAACTTCAAATACTACCACGACCCCGTCCACTTTGACGTTCGAAATCCAGGGTGATCAATCCACGTCTTCATCTTCGACGACTTCATACTCTTCATTTTGGGCTGCCTCCCAAAAATCAACCAGCACCTCTTCGACTTCAATCGCCGTCACCCCTTCGGCTTGAATTTTCTGTCGGTCAACGGGGGCAACGGTCTCCTCGTCCAATTCTGCCAAGTCCTTTTGAACCTCATCGGCTTCAGATTGAGACAAGTTTTGAAATGCCAAAATCGTCTCGTCGTCTTCTTCCCAAATCTCCGAGTACACAGCATCGGTTGCTACGATTCCCGAGTCCACAATCGATTTAATATTGTCGATGTCCGATACCACCAGTTCAGCGTCCACCTCGCCATTCTCCAAACGACCGCGTCCTTCACTCAACGCAGCAGACAACTCATAGAAGGATTGGACTTGACCCGGGTTCAACCCTTGCTCCACCATTTCCAACAGCGCAGTCCGAACTTCTGTCAATGCACCATCGTCCCCCGACTCCAAGGCTCTCTCCGCCAAATCTGCATCCAACAAACGATCCAGTAGACGGATGGCTCGGATCATGGGTGGCACCTCGTCAAACTCAACGTCCTCAAACAAGGATGCATCCAGAACAGCCGGGATTGAATTCACGGCGTCACTCACCTCGTCAAGGTGATCGGCACGCGCATTCTGTGAAGTATTTTCCGTTCGTTCACCAGACAAAACCTGTTCGTCTTCCAGCGCCAAGGTGTCCACCATCACTTCTTCTTGCAGCGAATCCTGTGTCGGTTGTAGACTTTGGTTTTCGGGTTCTTGGATTTGTTTCTGTAAACTTGTAATCTCAGACATAAAGACTCCAGTGCTCTGAGTCCATTGTATCCCACTTATACAGTATCAGAAGATGCGTCACCAGTATTGTTCGATGATTCAGAGGCATTGTCTTCTTCTATGTTCTCTTCATTGTCATCAGCACTCCCAAACATGCCTTCTGGAATCGAGGCCATCGCATCTTCCAAAGAGGGCTTTGCTTCTTCCACTTCAGCGTCTGCATCTACTGACTGCCCCTCTGTACTTACCTGTTCAGAAGCGGACTGTTCTGCCAAACGGGCTTCTTCGGCTGCACGCAATGCCTCCATTTGTGCTTGTCGTTCCGCTTTCATCGCAGCAATCTCAACTTTTCGAGCTGCGGCTTCTTCTTCTGCCAAAGCCAACTCAGCAGGATCCACATCGGCTTTGCGACAACATTTCTTAAACTTCTTCTCCGAACCACAAGGACACGGTGCGTTCTTGTCTACCATGTTTCGCACTGCAAACAGTTTGGCTTCGGCACCTTTCTCGGGCAATCTTGGAGGCGCTGCACTATTGGATTTTGGCAACGGAAAATCGATTGGTAAATCGGGTATTTCTGGCTGCGACTGCGCATTGGCATCTGGCTGACGTTGGGCAATGTCCAAAATGCGTTCTGTGGCTTGACGAGAAGCCCCCATCGACGGCATCAACATGTCTGGTGAGAATGCCAACAATTGAGTGATCACAGCTTCATCTCGCAAAGAACACATCAGCATGAACATTTCTGTCCCTTCACGCTTGTATTCAAGCAACGGATTTTGTTGCCCGTATCCACGTAAAGAAACGCCATGACGCAAACGATCCATCGCCAACAGGTGATCTTTCCAATACTGGTCAGTGAAATGCAACAGCATCTTCTTTTCCAGTTCTCGCAGACTTTCTGATCCCAACTTTTCTTCTTGTGCATCGTATCGAGTGTGTACAAAGTTCAGGATCTCCGAACGAATCTCATCAAAAGCCATGTCTCGAATTTCAACATCGCTCTGAGCCCATTCCATACCGAAGGCACGTTGCGTACTCTCTCTAAGTTGATCCACAAGCCATTCTTCTGCATGCACGGTGACATCTATACACTCTGCCAAGATATCATCGGTCAAATCTTCCATGGCACGGCGAATAATGTCACTGGCATCTTCAGATTCCAGCGCCACTTTTCGCAGTTCGTACACCGTTTTCCGCTGGAGATTCATCACATCATCATATTCCAGCAAGTTCTTTCGCATGTTGAAGTTCTGGGCCTCAACTTTCTTTTGTGCCCCTTCAATTTGCTTGGTGACCCACTTGTGCTCAATGGGCTCATCGTCATCCATACCCATTGCTTCCATCCAACCGATGAGTTTGTCCGAGCCGAAAATTCTCAACAGATCATCTTCTAAGCACATGAAGAAGATCGAAGAACCATGGTCCCCTTGACGCCCTGAACGTCCACGCAACTGATTGTCAATACGACGAGATTCGTGCCGCTCGGTACCCAAAATGTGCAAACCACCTGCTGCCAGAACCGCCTGCTTTTCGGCATCGCACTGCTCTTTGTATCGAGCAAAGACAGCCGGATAATTTGGATCGTCAACCGGACATTCCATTTGGGCCATCATTTCAGGATCCCCACCCAGTTTAATGTCCGTACCGCGACCTGCCATATTGGTCGATACGGTCACGGCGCCCAAACGTCCTGCCATTGCTACGATTTTGGCTTCGTTGCTGTGGTTTTTGGCGTTCAACACTTGATGGTCGATACCCTTCTGTTTTAGTAGACGTGAAACCAAAGCCGACTTTTCCACAGAGGTTGTTCCCACCAAGATTGGCTGTTGCTTTTCATTTCGAGCGACCAAGTCGTTCATAACGGCTTTGAACTTTTCACCAACGGTCTTGTAGATGATATCGTCGTGATCAATCCGCGCAATCGGTTTGTTGGTCGGGATGACCACCACATCCAGGTTGTAAATCTTCCTAAACTCTTCTTCTTCTGTTTCAGCCGTTCCCGTCATACCAGACAGTTTTGAATACATGCGGAAGTAATTCTGATAGGTAATGGAGGCATAAGTCTGAGACTCTGGCTGAACCTCGACTTTTTCTTTGGCTTCAATGGCCTGGTGCAGTCCGTCTGACCATCGACGCCCCGGCATCAAACGCCCAGTGTTTTCATCCACGATCTGGACTTCTCCATCTCGGATCACATAGTTGATGTCCCGCTTAAAGAGCAAGTGCGCTTTCATCGCTTGGTTGACGTGGTGGAGAATATCAACATTGTTTTCATCGTATAGATTTGCCACACCCAAGGATTTCTCGATGCGGTCCACCCCTCCATCTGTCAACATGATGTTGCGAGATTTCTCATCCAAGATGTAGTCTACATCTCTTTGTAGTTGAGGAATGGCTGAGTCGACGACCTTGTAGCGTTCGATGTCAGAATTGGCGACACCACTGATGATCAAGGGCGTACGGGCTTCATCAATGAGAATCGAGTCGACCTCATCGATGATGGCAAAATGATGACCCCGTTGCACAAAATCTTTGGCATTGAACTTCATGTTGTCACGAAGGTAATCAAACCCAAATTCGTTGTTGGTGCCATAGGTAATGTCACAACCGTAGGCACGTTGTTTTTGCGCGGCATTGCGTTCAGTCGTCAACACACACCCAACTTCGAGTCCCAAAAATTTGTAAATGGTGCT
The DNA here is from genome assembly GCA_965661045.1 of uncultured Myxococcota bacterium. GTDB lineage: Bacteria > Myxococcota_A > UBA796 > UBA796 > UBA796 > CAJWHX01. Next base: position 5,850 of record CBFICN010000031.1, on the reverse strand, counting down.
CATCCAATCGGCATCGCGTTTTGCCAAGTAATCGTTGACCGTAACCACATGTACACCTTTGCCCGACAAAGCATTCAAATACACTGGCAACGTAGCAACCAAAGTTTTTCCTTCCCCTGTTCGCATTTCAGCAACCATGTTCTGGTTGAGTACGATGCCACCCATCAACTGTACATCGTAATGACGCATGTTCATGGTTCGTTTTCCCGCTTCACGAACCACAGCAAATGCCTCTGGAAGAACATCTTCCACCGTTTTTCCATTCTCCAATTCTTGCTTAAACTTGGCAGTATAGGCTTTCAGCGCATCGTCTGTGAGTGCACTCATCTGATCTTCGAGTGCATTGATGCGGTTTACAACCGGACGAATACGCTTCAATTCTTTGTCTGAACGGGTTCCAAACACGCGGTAATAAGTATTTTTAAAGATGTCTAAGTTCATGACGCACTCAACAATTATGTGGTGATGGAGGTATTTTGTGATGGAGGGAAAATGTATACAAAGGAAAATCAAGTCGCTCTAGAACGTCGACAACGCAGAAGGTTTTCACATTGGATAGTCACCGCGTTAAGTATTTCAAGGGGTCAATGGCTACGCCATCCACACGGATTTCGTAATGCAAGTGAGAACCAGTTGACTGACCGGTCGAACCCACCAGTGCGATCTTGTCTCCCTTTTTAACCTGTTGACCGACTTTCACAAGTAGTCTCGATGCATGGGCGTATCGAGTGGTGACTCCTTGTCCATGGTCCAAAATGACCATATTCCCATACCCCCCGCGCCATCCGGAATAGACCACAGTCCCTTCATTTGGCGCTACAATCTTAGTGTTCATGGGTGCACCAATATCAATTCCGGCATGAAAGGCGCGTTTGCCGGTCACAGGATTGATTCGATACCGAAAGTCTGAGGTCAACACCCCTTCACAAGGCCAGTCTTTGGGTATTCTAGAGAACTGCATTTTTTGTGCCGACACTGATTCTGCATACTGTAAAATCAGAGGATAAAGCAACTGCATCTCCTGACGAAGCATGACTGTTTTGTGTAAAATCTGGTCTGTTTTGTTCAGTGCATCTGGATAGCGCATGTCCAATTCCCACGGTCCAGAATTCGACATTTCAGCTTGCGCAGCGTACATCTGAAGCAGTTCCATCTGACGTTGCAGCTCCATCAAGTCCAAATCCAAGTCCTGCACCTGCGAGCGCAACAAAAGGTTTTCGTCCATTAAGTCCACCGTCGAACTGTTGTCAATCATCTCCCGAACGATGTAAAAGATGCCAGAACTCAACAAAACGACAAAGAATAGCAGTGCTGCGGCCATGTGGTAGGAGATGCGCAAGTGTGTGGACTGCCCACTGCTTTCGGCAATGACAACAATGGAAAAATTTTTCTCAGACAATAGACATTCTCAACTTCGCAGCCTCTGTAGATTCCCAATAATAGACAGCCTTTACAGTTCGTCTACACGAAACATGACGACGGTAATGTTGTCGTCACCACCCGCATCACACGCCATTTGAATCAATGTACGCGTTGCCTTTTGCAAAGGGTGTTGCAACATCACGCGCGCCATCTGCTCGGCTTCCACTAGGTTGCAAAGACCATCTGAGCACATCATAATCACATCTCCTGCTTCCAGCGGTACGATTTGAATGTCCACTTCCACTTCATTCTCGAATCCCAAGGAACGAGTGATGACATTTTTCAAACGAAAATTCTTGGCTTCTTCGACCGTTAAGAAACCGGCGCGGATGCGCTCATTCACCAAGGAGTGGTCCTCGGTCAACTGTTCGATTCTATTTTCGCGCAACAAGTAGCCCCTCGAATCACCCACGTGGGCTACGTATCCCTTGCCTTCATGAACAAATGTCAACACACACGTTGTACCCATTCCCCGATAACGACGTTCCCTTTTGGCTTCGTCAAAAATGGTTTTGCCAGCCAACTGAACGATAGAAGTGATGTTTTGTGAGATGATGCGATCCATCTCTTCCACTTCTTGATTTTCCAAGCTCATCAGTGCAAAGGACTCATCGATGGTGTGTACTGCAATTGCGGACGCGATCTCACCACCAGCATGACCACCCATTCCATCGCAAACGACATATATACCGACTTCTTCATTGATTAGGAAGTTGTCTTCATTGTGAACCCGTTTGAGTCCCACGTCGGTCATTCCACAAGAGGTTATTCGCATTGTACACCCACGACAAAATAGAAAAGTTCAATGTATTTAACCTTTTGCATGCCATTTTTCAAGCGCTGTCACCAAATCGACAACTTGTTGCAACGATACTCTTGCAGGCCGCAACCCAAAATCCACCGCACTCTCAGACTCTAAAAATTGTACGAGTTCTTTCGATAGTGTTTTTTTGAGAGAATTTCTGAGGGACTTTCGCGGCTGTGAAAACAATGCTCGATTGATGGTTTCAAAGTCTTCTAAAGATGCTGGTGAATAGACCGGCTTTGCATGCGGTAGAATGTGAATGACGATGGAATCTACATTCGGTGGCGGAAAGAAGGCACCAGGTGGAACCAAACACACTTTTTCAACTGCACCGTGGGCTTGAACAAAGTTCGACAGGGAACCACGATTTCTATCGCCTTGAGCAGCAAGCATGCGCGCACCGACTTCCTTTTGAAGCATAAATGTAAAGCCCGTAAAGCGCACCCCACAAACCAACAAATTTTGTACGATTCGAGTACCGACATTGTAGGGCAAATTGGACAAACATTTCCATTCTTTACTCGTATCCAGCAACGTCGCCACATCTACCTGACTCGCATCTGCATCCACAATCTGAACTGAAGGAAAATCCCGTCGAATGACCGCCTGCATGTCTGGGTCAATCTCAATGACCGTAACCTCGGCTCCGATGGCAACCAACGCCTTTGTTAAAGCACCTTGCCCCGGACCAATCTCTAAGACAAAATCACCACGCTGAACCCCTGACGCTTCAATGATGTGGGCGATCACACTTTGAGAAGTGAGAAAGTGCTGTCCAAACTTTTTTTTGGGTTTCAAATCACTGTCCGGGTTGAATGTACATATCTAGATCGGGAGACCATCGAGAACGAACGGTATCCAAAGGGTCGGTCCGATATCCCGAATTGTACCGAAGCCTTCCAACGTTGGCAATCATCGAGCCGTTGTCGGTACAGCGACTTTTGGGTGGCAAAAACACTTCTGCATCCAACCGCTGAAGACGACATCGAAAATCTGCGTTGGCAGCAACTCCACCACCGATGGCGATACGACGCACTCCAGTTTCATTCATCGCTCGCTTCACCCGATTGAGCAACACATCCATCACCGCTGCTTGAAATGAGGCTGCCACATCCGCTGCAACCCATCCGTCGTTTTTTTCAAGGTAACTGCGCACCGATGACTTTAGTCCACTAAAAGACATATCCAGTTCACGACGGCGAGAATTATTGACTCGAGTTTTGCCTTTTGCATTCAAACGATGCGTTCTAGGAAAATCGATGGCCTGTGGATTTCCTTGTTGGGCAAGTTTGTCGATCAACGGCCCTCCCGGATAGCCCAATCCCATTAGACGTGCGACCTTGTCATAGGCTTCGCCAACAGCATCATCGATCGTTTGGCCCAACACTTCATATTCGCCGATTCCACGTGCCAAATACAAGGTCGTATGTCCACCCGAAACAACAAAAGACAAGAACGGAAAGCGCGGGGCGGGATCGTTTAACAACGCAGACAACAAGTGTCCTTCCAGGTGATTGACCGTCATGAAAGGCACCCCAAAGCCAAGCGCCATCGCCTTTGCAAAGGTAAATCCGACCAATACTGCACCCACCAAACCAGGACCACCGGTGGCACAAACCAAATCGGGTACGTCCACTCCCGCTTTATCCAATGCTGCTCGAGTACAACCAACCACTTTCTCAATGTGCGCTCTAGAAGCCAATTCTGGTACCACACCACCATAGTCGGCGTGAATTTGTTGTGACCAAATGACGTCTGACTGGATGCCTTGTTCCGTAATCACGGAAGCAGCGGTTTCATCACAACTGGTCTCGACCCCCAATACACTGTTGACTGCAGGTGGGAATACTGTTGATTCAGAAGACTCTATGGGTTGACTGGGTGGGTCATGGGGCATGGTGCAATATCCTTGCTCGATAGGACGAAGGGTCAAACTCACCATTGTCCTGTATTCCGTTGTGACAGGTCACACAAACAGCATCCGGCACCACACGCTGAATATTGTCCTGCTTCGGTTGCAACACGTGTTTCTGACCTGCACCGTGACAACTTTCACACCCCACACCGGTCAAATGCCCCACTTGACTTGGACGCTGAGGTCCATCGACCATTCCACCACCTGTAGAATGGCAAGAAAAGCAACTGGGGTCCATTTCGCGGTGTTGACTGACCAAGGTTTCCCATGCACTTGAATGTGGTGTTTTCTTCCAAGAATCATAAATCTCCGAATGACAGCCTTGACACCGTTGAGAACCCACATAGGGTCCAGAATACGCTGTAGTGTCTTGAGATTCCATTGTTGCAATGTCTTGCTGGGCAATAGAAATCAACCCTTCAATGACAGGATCATCGTCTATTTGTCGATTGAGTGCCTTGAGTTCCATCTCGACGTCCATCGTTTGATGGTCTTGTGTTGAAATGGCGGCCAAGTCAGCTTCCAACTTTGCAATTGCCCGTTCGGTGTACTCTACTTGACGCTGCAATTTGCGTTGTTCCAATTCAACTTCACTCAGTCCGTTCATCTGATTTTTTAGAGCGGTCAATCGCTGACGGCGACGGGCCAAGTCCCTCTCTTTCACCGCAGTGGAAGCAGTTGCAGAAAATCCAGTCTTGTCCTCTTCCCACTGCCACGTCAATACACCAATATTTTTGCCTTTGCTTCCCACACCAACCAGTACCGAATCAGAATCCAAACGTTGGGGCTGTGAAGTTGTCTTACCGATTTTACTCTCAATAACAATGTCAACATAGGGTGCGATAGAACTGATTTCGTTTTGATTCAAATCTGCAAAGGCGACTCTTACGTCACCCTGCTTTGGATGAGCCTGCAACCAATCAATCGGTGTTGTTGCTTCACACGTGGGCAACATAGAAGCCGGAGAGAGTTGAGCGCCAATGGTGGAACCATCCAGCATGGACGGGGATACAAAAGAGAGAAACTCCACAGTCTTCTCTTTGTACACCGTAGAAATAGATTTTGTAAAGTCAAGCCCTTCGCAATCAAGATTTGTGAGAACAGAAGGCAGTTGGCGTTCATTCAAAGTACCAAGCAACCACTCACCCCCCATCAACAAGTCACGATCTCCGATGCCCAACGCTGTCAAGGGTTTCGAAGAGTTGTTCAACCCATCCAGAATCAATTCCACCTTCCGACGCTGAATCGCCAACTCTTTTTTTTGAATGCGCCGCGTGTGGGTTGCAAAGTTCCCTGCATCAACAACCAACACACCGTCAGAAGAATACTCTTTTAAAGCCGTTGAACGCCTGGACAGACCGCCCAGAGGATTCTTCGGTCAACCACAAGGCTCATATTCTCCATTTTGGGCACTGCCGACAATCAGGGTCATAGAAGTCCCGTTGTCGCTTTCAAGGGATGTGGATGGTGAAATGTTCTTCGCGGATTGTTCTACTGGACTGGAGCAGGAAAATACCAACCAAAGTGTTGAAATCATGGCGCACCGTTGTTTGTAAGTGAAAGTGACTCTTCGAGTCGAACGAGTTTTTCTTGCACTGTCTTCCACCAATGTTCTTCTATCAACACGGGGTGTGGATCTTGCATACCGGACAACACATTCAACCGTCGATACTGTACAATCTGTGGGTCTTCATTGGGCAACGCAATG
>CBFICN010000030.1:0-27063 GCA_965661045.1 uncultured Myxococcota bacterium | reverse complement strand
CAAGCTGTCAATACGGACATGGATACCGACTGACCGTTCAATATACACTGCCCGGTGTCGGTGACCCGTCCAATGATCTCATACGGCACATCGACAGCGTTCAATTGTGCCATCAAATCAGTCAAGTCGGTCTCGGTCACTGAAACCACAAACCCACCTGCCCCCTCTCCAAACAGGGTTTCGTCGTCTGAATCCATCTCCAAAGACACAGAGAGCCGATTGCCAACGCACGATTCCACCACTGCACAAAGCAACCCACCGTCGCTGATATCGTGTACGGACTGCAACAGTTTCTCTTTCATTGCCCATCGAACAAACCGATAGAGTCGCAAATTGCAATCCAACTTCATCTCTATTGGACTCGGGTTTTCCACCACGTAGTGTTCTGCAAATTCAGATCCGACAAAAGACACAGACGGCAACCCCAGTCGTACAATGCAATCTCCCACCGTTTTGAATGCAGAATCCTGGTAATGCTCAACAGAACACCGTCCCAGTGTTGTCACCAACAGTGTCGGCAAAATCGAAATATTTAGGGGCTCACCCAATCCATTGCGTCCCCGAAAATCATTCTTCATCGAGTCTTTACCGGACACCAACGGTACCCCATAGGCGATGCAGATATCATACAGTCCAGCACAACAGCGAACCAACTGTCCAAGTTTGACGTCGCCATCGGGCACCCGCTCGCTCAAAATTGGATTGGGCCAACAAAAATTGTCCAAGGCACAGGTTTGATCGATGTCGGCACCTGTCGAAACAATGTTTCGAATCGCTTCATCAAAGACCCGTTGGGCCATCCAATAAGGATCATACAAAGACAGCCTTGGTGCCATGCCACACCCAATCGAAATGGCCGATGACTTTGAACCACCGTGTGGATGCAACCAAATCACCCCTGCATCGTTGGGTCCCTGTTGAGACGAGCCCCCAAAAGGTTTGCCCATCGTCGCCCCTTGTACCTCGTGGTCATATTGACGCACCCAAGACTCTTTGGACACGATGTTTGGTGCAGACAACAACGTCTTTAACTTGTCGATCCAAGTGTGCTGTGTGGGATCCAATCGCAGATCCTTATCAATCCAAGAAACGCGTTGTACCGGCCCATCCCACTTGGCCTTCAGTCTCATTTGTGGCAAGGAGTGGTGCAAAAATTGCAGACTCAAATGGGCGACACGACGTTCTTCGTAGTACACCTCCAAGAATCCAGTGTTGGTAAAGGTACCAAGGGTGGTCGCCAGTACAGTTCTCTTCTCTGCCAACGCTAAAAATGTTTGGAGACACTCTGGAGGGACAGCGACTGTCATTCGCTCTTGAGACTCAGACACCATCAATTCCCAAGGTTTGAGATTGGGATATTTTGTGGGTGCCAGTGCCAAATCCAAACGAGCCCCATTGGACAACAATGCCATTTCACCGACGGATGAAGACAACCCACCCGCTCCGTTGTCGGTCAAACAAGAGAACAAACCCAAGTCTCGTGCTTCGAGCAAAAAATCGCTCATGCGTCTTTGTGTGATGGCATCCCCAATCTGCACAGCGGTCGCTGGAGCGTGCTCATCAAGTGCCAAACTGGAAAATGTGGCCCCGTGAATGCCATCGGCACCGATGGCCCCACCGACCGTGACAATATTGTCTCCAACGGACACTTGATTTTGCACCCCATCTCGTCCGTCCTGCAACTGTTTGGGCATCACCCCAACGGTTCCAACAAAGACCAGTGGCTTGCCAGCATAGTCCTGATCAAAGAAGAATGCACCGTTGACTGTGGGAATGCCAGACATGTTGCCACCATCTTGCACCCCTTTGTGTACACCCTCCAACAAGCGTCTTGGGGTTTTGAGACCAACGGGCATCTGGTCAGCATCGCCATTCAACGGCCATGCGGGATCGGCAACACAAAAAACATCCATATTGGCTATGGGCTTTGAACCCAAACCAACCCCCAAAATGTCTCGATTCACACCAAGTATCCCGGTGATGGCTCCCCCATACGGATCCAACGCAGATGGAGAATTGTGGGTCTCAACTTTGATGGACACATCCACCAAATCGTCAAATGCAACCACACCGGCATTGTCGTGAAAAACTGAACGCAACCAGGTCAATCCCCGTTGTTCTTCCACGTCACTCGTCGCTTGCTGAATGTAGGTTTTGAACAAAGAATCAATTCTGCAAGACCCCAAAGAGATATGCTCGAACCCTAGATCACCTTCGGTGTAGTCAACCTGGGCTCCAAAGATTTTGTGCTTACAGTGCTCGGACCAAGACTGGGCAATGATTTCAACTTCTACGTCGGTGGGCTCCAAAGGCAGTCCAAGCGCCTCCCGGTGCGCGACGGTTTCTTCGTTCGAATAGTGACCTTGAAGATGCACAACCTCTTCTGCATTCAATGCCCAACACTGTGTTGTCGACCAATGCAACCAGTCCTTCAATGGCTGTCGATGATCATACACCCCATACAAGCGTCGATGGGTAGCCAGTTCCACCCTTGGCAGGTGAACATGGGCAAAGCGTTTCCAGCGTTCGGTTTCCAGTCTGTCGCGAACGTCCACCTGCTGAATCAAGGAGTTCGCCAACAGTTCATGGGCAAAACGGAGCACCTCTGGACGTTCCAGTGCACCATAGACACACCACAACACCCCAGTGGACACACACGGGTCTGGCACACCAAGCAATGACAGTGCTTCAACAGCACTCCGAGCAACATTGTCGGTTACCCCCGAACGATACTGCACTTCAATCGTCCATGACGGCTGTTCTATCTGCAGGCCAAATGGATCGGACCAATACACCGTCTCCAACAAGTCATCGACAAAAACAGTTTCTATCTCATCGACCGTTGAAACTGAACCGGGCAAAGCAGATGCAATTCGATACACGTTTAGGCGAATCAATCTGTCTATTGGCAGCCCCAAATGCTTTTGTGCATCCATCAGCACACGGGTACTGGACTCGGTAGGCAAGTACTGTTGCGTTTCTATGCGAACAATCTTCGAGTGCATCAGTTCTCATCCCCTACACGTATTTGAAATGGATCGATTGACACCGCCCACTGACCGTTGGCCAACGCCAACAGCACCTTAGAATACAAACGATGCTCCACCCTCAACCCCCGTGCCTTAAAATCTGCAAGGGTATCTGTAGGCAAAATGAGTACAGTTTCCTGTGCGATGATGATTCCTTCATCCACCCGATGGCTAACAAAGTGAACGGTCACACCAGACGTTGTCACTCCAGACTCAAATGCCTGTTCATACGCAGACATCCCTTTGAACGCTGGCAACAGAGACGGATGAATGTTCAAAATGCGGGACACCGGCCACACTGGATGTGGAAATCGTTCCACAAAATCTCGAGTCAATATTCGCATGTAACCAGCCAAGCACATCCAATCCCACTCCAATGTCGATAGAATGTTTAGGATTCGTCGCTCGTGATCCAGTCGAGTACTGAGGGCATCACACAATCGAGTGACCCGCACAACAAAACTGGGAATGGCATACTGCTTGGCGATCTCCACCACAGCGGCATCAGGATTGTTTGTGACAACCCCCACCACACGAAGCAATGCGGGGTGTTGTTGTGCCGTTGTCAGAATGGCCTCAACGTTGCTGCCCCTTCCAGAAGCGAACAGCACCACCCGCATTGGTACAGAAAGATTCAAAACTGAAGCCTCTCTGGTCCGGCGATGTCCATACGATAATGCATGCCCTCAAAGTTCACCTGCTGCATACCCACATAAGCCTGATGACGGGCATCTTCCACAGACTCTGCAACAGCGGTCACTCCCAACACCCGTCCACCGTTGGTGACCCATTGATCATTCTGTTGGTCCACACCAGCAAACACAATCTCAACACCACTCAAAGATGAACCCGAACCCACCTCTATCACCGCGCCCTTCAGTATCGGTCTGCCGTCAATGCTGGGGTAATTGTGCGACGCTGCGACCACGTGTACGGCACAACCTTTGGTGTAGACTTGATCCGAACATTCAGACAAACGGCCTTGTGCAGCCGCCAAGAATACTTGATAAATCGGTCCTCGCAGCGTAGGCATCAACACCTGTGTTTCTGGATCGCCCAATCGTATGTTGAACTCCAACACCGAAATCTGCTCCCCCAAAGGGGCGTGTGCATTGATCATCAACCCTGCAAACAGGACTCCTTGATAAGAAGTTCCTCGTTGCGTCATGCCATTGAGGACCCGATCAAATATGCCCTCAATCTCTTGAATTTGAGAACCTGTCAGCCAATCTTTTGGGGTGAAACTGCCCATACCACCCGTATTCAGACCAACATCACCGGTGCCTATCCGCTTGTGATCGCAAGCAACCCCCAGCCATCGCCATACCGTTCCATCGCACAATGCAAAGGCAGAGACTTCCACACCTTCAAGCCTCTCTTCTAATAAGATTCGCTCTGTCTGAACCTGAACATTGGGATCGACCATAAAGGCGTGGACAGCTTCTTTGGCTTGATTCATGTCGTCACACACCACAACACCCTTTCCACCTGCCAGTGAATCGGTTTTCACAACCACACCATTGCCGAACTGCCATTCATCCAATCCAACCAACGCGGATTCCGCATCATCAAACCAGACGGCTCGGGCAGTGCGAATCGCGTTTTGCACCATAAACTGTTTGGATTCAATCTTAGAACGCTCCAACATCGAAGCAGCCTTAGAGGGTCCCACCACCGGAATGTTGAGGTCTCGAAGCACATCTGCCAACCCCTCTACCAAAGGTGTCTCTGGCCCCACAACCACCAAAGACACCTGTTCACGCACCGCGATGTCAACAACTCGACCTTCAAAGCATTCGCATTTTTGCAACAGTGACATTGCTGGATTTCCCGGTACAATGAGTACTCTATCCACCATCTCATCTTGAGAGAAACGTCGAGCCAGTGCGTATTCTCGACCACCCGAACCAACGATGAGAGTTGTAGACATATTCACCCGACCGAATCGATATTGCTGCACAATTTATTGTAAATCTCTTGTATCTACATTTTGCCACTTGTCCAACCTTCAACCAGTCGACTCGTTGCGATGGTGTACAAACTCACGCTGCCCGCACAGTTTCGTTGGATACCGTTGGTCCAAACAGCCCGTACACAGTTTGTCCCCCAGTACGTCCACCAAATCGTCCAGTTCCTGATACAGCAAAAACCGAACGCCAATTTGCTCCGCAACCATCTGATCAGAACAGTTGTGTGCCAACAATTCAGACTCTGTTGGAAAGTCGATCCCGTACAAACACGGATAGCGAATCGGTGGACAAGAAACAGCTAAGGAAACCGACTTGGCACCGTGTCTTTTTAGGAGATCCACAAGCTGCATGGACGTGGTTCCCCGCACCAAACTGTCATCCACCAACAAAATATCTCTTCCTTGTATTTCCGACACAACGGGCAACATCTTGGCTTTCACCGCCGTCTCTCTGGCAACTGGGGAACCCAATATAAAACTGCGTTGGACGTCGTAATTTTTGATAAACGCTTCTCGATAAGGAAGGTTCAATGCTTCTGCAAGCCCCAAAGCAGCAGGCTTTGCCGTATCCGGTATTGGACACACGATATCTGGTCTCCAATCCTCGCTGTGCATTCGTTGTAGCGTCGCCTTGGCCAGTCGACGCCCCAATTCCAAACGCTTGGCATAGATTGACCCCTCGCATTGAATGCTTTCGGGTGCTGAAAAGTAAACCCACTCAAACATGCACCCTCTTATTCTTGGACTATCTGTGCAAATCTGGGTGTGAATCTCACCATCCAAGTCGATCCAAATCAACTCTCCCGGTTTCACCGCTCTCACAAACTCAAAACCCGACACTTGCAGCGCGGTGCTTTCAGACGCAACACAATGGCGCAGTCCCTGAGCATCTTCTTTTACCCCCAACACCAAAGGGCGAATCCCGTTGGGATCTCGAAACGCAATGAGACCATGCCCTGGAATCAATGCAGCAACGGCATAGGCTCCGTCCAATCGATCCATCAATTTTGAAGTGGCCACAATTGCCCGTTCAAATGTCCAGTGTTCCCCTACTGAATCATCAAAGGCCTTGCGCCAAAGTTTCAACAGTAATTCACCATCGCTTCGGCTTTGCAGTGGTGCCTGCCGAGCCTCCCATTCTCTCGCCAATTCATGGTAATTGACCAAATTTCCATTGTGGACCATCGCCATTTTGGACACACCGTTCAACATCATCGGTTGTGCGTTGTCAAAGCTGTTTTCTCCAATGGTTGAGTATCTCGTATGCCCCAAACCCAGAAGACTGTGACTGTCATCTATACTGACTTGACGAACCACTTCTTCTACCAAACCCAAACTCTTTGTCAGACGAATCTGCAGTGGTTGCTCTACCGGAACAAAGGCCAACCCTGCGGCATCTTGTCCCCTGTGCTGCAAAGACAACAGTGCATTCAAAATCTCAGACGCAGCCTGTGTATAGTTGGTGTTTTGTACACCGACAATTCCAATCACACCGCACACAAAGAACCTCTACACTGAGAATGGCGTTACAAATTTTGGCAACAGCCTTTTCCTACTTCAACCGTTCAGCCAATACACACACCACGACCGCTGTAGCGGCTTCTTTGCTCAAACCACGTAGGGCATTGATCAGCTCCTGATGTTTGTACTGAAACCCAATACAGGCGATGCGCTGAGCATTCAAGGGAAACTCTACTTGGTCACGATATATCAACTGAAGCAATTTTTTTAACTCTTCTGTACTAAACCCTGTCAAACCCGCTACTTTCATCGTCTACTCCTTAGTTATTTTTGAGTAACCCTTTCCAAACAGCCTGTACGATCTGGGCTGTATTTGCCTCTTCCATATCTCGATGCAAAGACAGCAACACCAATCCATGGGCCAACGACCACAGCGTTTGTAGGGCAATCGCAGGTTCAACACTCAATTCTGCACGATGCGATTCCATTCTCTGTGACAGTAGCAACGGAATGTGTTCTGTCTGGTCAGGCAACATCGCCCGTTGATAGAGCAATTGGTAATCATCCGAGGCCGACAAACCCAACTGCACGTAGGCTGTCAGAATCTCTGGGATGGATTCAATCTGTGCCAATTGCTGGACCCACTCTGAGTCAATCTGAGCGCACAACGAATCAATAATATCGTCTTTGCCAGTAAAGTACTCATACAATGAGGCCGGTGAAAATCCGGCGCGTCCAGCCACCGCACGCAATGACAGTCGATTGAAACCATTTTCGTGTATCAATTCTTTGGCTGCTTTCAAGATGACCGCGGTTGTACGCTTTCGTTTTTGTGCTTGTCGCTCGTTCATTGTTTCAATCCTCGACAATTCGTTTATACTGTAACCATATCCCCCACCACTCTCGAGGGCACAATGATTTTCTCTCTTCTTGGATCTTTACTGTTGTACCCAACCTCATCGGTACTGGCAAGCGAAAATGATGGTGCTGTTCTAATTCGATTGGGTGGTGAGGTCATCTCTGAACCCTCCAAGCCAACGCCACCCCCACCTCCACCAAAGCCGATTACGCTAGACTTGGTGCACATTGATGTTCAAGAAGTGATTCGTATATTTGTCGAGCACAGTGGTCAGAACATTTTGCTTTCCGACGGCATCTCTGGGTCTGTGAGCGCACAGTTGAACAACGTTCCTTGGACACTGGCACTGCACAGCATCGCACAGAGCAATGGGTGGGTACTCACAGCAGTGGGAGAAATCTGGATCATCTCCAAGCCAGCAGAAACATCCAAATAACACAGTTTTACCCTGTACTCTTTGTAACAGATGCATGACAACAAGACTCGTTGGGTCGAATTTTGTCGTTGAGTAGACTACACCCAATATACAAACTCCATATTGAGGTGATCTATGACAGAAGAATTGCGCGCAAAGCTCCAAGCGATGGTAGACAGCCACGACGTTGTCTTGTTCATGAAAGGCAACCGCCAACAACCACAGTGTGGGTTCTCCGCTCGTGTGGTGAACGTCCTCGAAGAGTTAGAGGTCGATTATCAAACCTTCAATGTCTTTTCCGATCCAGATATCCGAAGCGGGATGAAAGACTTCAGTCAGTGGCCAACGTTCCCTCAATTGTACATCAAGCAAGAATTTATCGGTGGATGCGACTTGGTCACTGAAATGATGCAGTCTGGAGAGTTGCCAGGCATGCTCGGCGTCACCCTTGAAGAAGTTCCTGCACCAACCGTTCATTGCTCACCCAATATCTTGGCACTCTTCAATGAGTCACTGGCAACGCACGGTGGTGGAATCCACATCGAAGTCAGCAAAACCTTTCAATACGACATCTTCATTGGTCCCAAAAACAACGGACAAATTGAAAGTGTCTGTGATGGTGTTCCCTTCTATTTCTCCAGAGGGTCTGCCAAACGTGCTGACGGGATCTCTTTGGACTTCAAAGATGGAGACAACGGAGGGGTCTTGATCGACAACCCCAACGAACCGAAATTTCAAGACATCACCGTCACGGACTTAGAAAGTTGGTTGGCTGATCACCCGGAAGCAAAGGTCTACCAAATTGGTGCCGATGCATCCAATAAACTTCCCTTCGCCACCTTGTTGGATGCCAGTGCACACCAAGAAATTGAAGGACTGTCCAAAGACCATCCCGTTGCCTTCATGTGCATGATGGGAGTGCGCTCACAGCAAGCAGCCAAATCTCTGGCCTTTCAAGGGTACAGCAACGTCTTCAACATTGTGGGTGGACTCAACGCTTGGACAGAACTCAAGCAATCTCTCTAAGACTGTCTGATTCAACACACCACGACCTTTTACAGATCCTCTGTGGGGTATCCAGTAGATTCCGAGCCGTTCCATGAAACCACCCGTAGCACGGTCCACACCCTGTGACCGCAGTGTACACAGCGATGTATACATTGACAACTTTGCATGGCTGGAGAACAAAGAAAACCCCGATACCATAGCCTATTTGCAAGCAGAAAATGACTATACAGACTCTGTGATGGAACCACTGCGACCACTGCAGGAGACCTTGCTCTCGGAGTTTCAGGATCGAGTGCCCGACCATGACAGCACAGCACCCTACACACTCGGAAAATGGACTCGATTTGCCACCATAGAGCACGATCAAAATTACTGGGTCTACAAACGCGAACTCAATGGCGCCGTCGAAATCTTGCTGGACGAAAATGAACGTGCCAAATGTCAAGCGTATTACACCCTCGATGCATTACAGCTCAATCCTGCGCAAAATCAGATGGCGTGGCTGGAAGACACAACGGGCAATGAACACTTTCAACTGTACATTCAAGACTTGAAGAACAAAGAGGGCAAAGAGACCATTGAAATTGTCCAC
The DNA here is from genome assembly GCA_965661045.1 of uncultured Myxococcota bacterium. Taxonomy (GTDB): domain Bacteria; phylum Myxococcota_A; class UBA796; order UBA796; family UBA796; genus CAJWHX01. The sequence goes on along the minus strand of CBFICN010000030.1, from coordinate 17,730 downwards.
CCAAACATCAAGTGGGGCTTGGCATGGCTCGACGATCACCATTTGGTCTACACTGTTGGGGACGATGCAGATCGCCCCTGTGAGATTCGAGTATACGATTGCATCACCAAACGTTCCACACTTGTTTGGCACGAAAAAGACGAACACTTTCACTTGTCGGTTCAGCGCGCAAGGGTTGGAAATGTGGTTCTTTGCGAAGCCCACAGCAAAACCACTTCCGAAATTCATCTACTGAGATGGGTAGACAATCGCCCTTCACTGCAACTTGTGCGAACCAGACAACACGGAGTCAAGTATACAGTGGAAGTGGGCACCACAAAACTCTATGTTCGGAGCAACCAAGAACGTCGAGAATTTGCTCTCTACTCTGCCGACCTGTTGACACCTGCTGTCTGGAATGTTTTTTGGGTACCGAAAGATGGCATCTCCATTGAAGACATTGATCTGTTTGACCAGTACATTTTGTGTTGGATTCGAACAAATGGTCTCCAGCAAATCCGTTCTTTCTCCTTACACGACACCAACCACCGTTTCCTAACGTTTCCCGATCCCGCATACGAGATTTATTCAGATATCAACCCCACTTTTCACAGCGATCGATATCGATTGCGCTACACCTCGATGACCCAACCAGACATTGTGTTGGAATATGCTCTCGAAACCGGTGAACATCAATGCATCCATCGTTTCAACACCCCCAACCACACCCCCGAACACTATGTCTGTGAACGCGTTTGGGCCCAAGCAAAAGACGGCACCCAAATCCCCATCTCCGTCGCTGGTTCAATCGAACACCAACATACGCATGGTCCCCTGTTGATGGTCGGATACGGTGCATACGGCGTTTCTTACAACGCGGGGTTTTACTCTCCTTGGGTTTCGCTAATGGATCGTGGCTTTCGAATTGCCATCGCCCACATTCGCGGAGGGGGCGAGTTGGGGCGCACGTGGTACAACGCTGGCAAAGGTCCACACAAACAAAACAGTTTCCACGACTTCATCGCCTGTGCTGAGCGATTGATTGAACTTCAATACACCACACAAGCAAAACTGGTGATCTCCGGTGGTTCTGCGGGCGGTTTGTTGGTTGCCGCCTGTTTAAATCAACGTCCGGAACTGTTTGGTGGCTGTGTTGCAGAAGTTCCCTTCGTCGATGTCACCACAACCATGCTCAACCCCAATCTTCCCTTAACGGTGATAGAGTACGAAGAATGGGGCAATCCAAACAACCCAATAGAATATGACTACATTCAGCAATATGATCCCTACAGGCAGTACCTCGGACAAGCCTATCCACCCACCCTGATCACAGCCGGTCTACACGATCCACGAGTGGGGTTTTGGGAGCCAGCAAAGTGGACTGCAAAAATCCGTTCACTACATCCAAACGCTGAAAAAATTCTACTAAAGACCAATATGCGTGCAGGACACAATGGTTCAAGTGGAAGAACAGAATTGCTCAAAGAAGATGCTGTCGTTCACAGTTTTATTCTGTGGTGTACCTCAGACAAAGAAAATGAGCCTCATAGCAAAATTTAGATCGCAAGACTGCAATTTGTGTTGCAAAAATTAGAATTGTTCAATCGTGAATGGTATATCCTACAGATATGACAGCCTCCTCAAGACATAGAGCCCTTTTGCTTTGCGAGAACACCACTTGGCGTTCAACAACCGTGAATGTTCTATCCGAACACAACATGCAGTGTTTCGCGCCACGGGACATCAGCAACCTCGCAGAAATCAAGCAAAGTTTGTCCAATATGAGCTATGTCTTTTGGATTATGGACAGCATTCTGTCAGATTATGCAGACCTCTTAGACAGTCTATTTGACCACTGGCCCGATGCTGAACACGTCATCGTAATGTGTCAACGCAACAGTGCCGACTTGCAAGTGCACTGTAAACGCACATTGGTCGCAAAAGTCGCCCACTGTTATTTAACGGGTCCCCAAGATTTGTCAGAAGCCACTCAAAAGGTTCTGTACGAATTCTTTCCAGAGTTTGAGCGTCACTCGGCGCCCACACCATCTGCTGTATACCCACCACGCATTGCGCCCACCACCAGTCCACAACCAAGTCTACAACCGCAAGCCTTCAATCCTGTCAACACCAATCCGAAAAGCAGAACAGATCACTATTCCGAAAACAAGTCACACAGACCAACAAGCAACCCCAAGAGCATTTCCGAGCGAATACGCGCCAACCTTCAGCGAGATAAACTGATTGTGGTTGCCAGTTCAACAGGGGGTGTTCAAGCCTTGTCAGAACTCCTAACCCACTGGCCGGAGAAACTGACTTGCCCAGTCGTCATCGCACACCATCTTCCGGCTCGATTTCAAAGTTCACTGGGCGAGATCTTACAACGCGCATCCAATCGACCAGTGCACTTTGTGACCGAGGCGATGGAATTAACGAAGGCGGTGTACATCTCTCCCTTCGATTTTCATGTCCGTGTGGTTCGAAAAAATACAAAATTGTGGGTGGAACCACACCAAGGACCCAAAGAGCACTTCCTCCGCCCTGCTGCCGATCCACTGTTTCGATCTGCGGGCGATCTTGAGCACACTGGGGTGATGGCCGTGGTACTCACGGGAATGGGCAGAGACGGTATGGCTGGCGCACAATACATTTATGAAAATGGAGGGCGGATCCTCTGTCAAGACGAACGTTCTTCGGTTGTATGGGGCATGCCCAAACAAGTCTTTGATCTCGGAATCACTGAGGGAGCGTATCACCCAAGTGTGATTGGGGATAAGATTCTCGAACTGTTTTCAACCGTATAGGAGAAGTACACCGTCCAAAACAGGTCGGTGTAGAGACTGTACCAGCCTTCAAAATGTGATACCTTGTCAAAAAGGAGCGATGTCGAAAGGAATCGATGTCGAAAAATCGATACCACACATCGATGGAGGATCAAATGTCAATGTTGTTGCTGTTGCCTTTGGGATTGGCCAATGCTCAAACCCCATCAACCGACGCCAGCGCCCAAGGCTCCACAACGGAACTGCGTGATCGAGACTACACAATGGAAGTCAACCTGCGCGCTCGTCAGCTCTTTATTCCGGACAGTATTCTAGACACATGGTTTTACAACTCTGACACAACCGGTGCGTACCCAGAACCGCGTCCGAGTATAGCCGCGCAAGTATTCGGTCTTGAATATGCTTTCACCAAAGAAAACACCTCTTGGGTCATCTGGGGTGAATACATGGCATCGGGACTCGAAGAGGGCTACTGGGACGACGTTGATACTGGAGAAACCGTGGACCACGACGATGGTGATTGGGTTCGACCAGACAACTTTAGTGGATGGTGGACAGGGTTCAATTACAATTACATCTTGCCTTTGACCCCCACAGACAAAGCCACACACCTCGACTTTGTTGCCGGTGGAGGTGCTGGATTTGGCTATGTTACTGGCGATCTCACCTATTGGCGTCCCGGTACCGCCATTGAAACCGATTGTGAACCAGCCGCCCCTGCTTATGTTCGTCGAAAAGTATGCCCTGCAGACGGAGGAAAAGAGTTCCCTCGATTCTTACCAATGCTCGACGTCACACTCGGTCTTCAATTGAACTTTGCAGACCGTGCGCACATTCGACTTGAAGGAGGTCTCCATGACATGTTCTTCTATGGTGTTTCTGGTGGTGGTCGATTTTAAGTCTGTGACCACCCTCTCCAACGATCCAGATTTGACCTTATTTGTGGACATGAAGGAAAATGTTGGTTAAACTAAAACTTGTATCTTGTGTGATGATTGTGTGTCACACATAATATTTATCATAAGAAATTGAATAAACCCTTGGAGTTTCCGTGATTTTAGTACGAGTCCGTGACCACGAACCATTTGAAAAAGCCATGCGTCGTTTCCGTCGTAAAGTTGAGCGCGAAGGAATTCGCAAAGACATCAAGAAGAACAGCTTCTACTTAAAGCCGGGCGAAAAGAAGCGTTTGAAGCAACGATTGGCAGAAAAGCGTCGTCGTAAGGCAATGCGTCGTTCTCGTCGTAGATAGAGATAGGACTTAGACAATCGCAAGAATAAGAAGGTCATGAACGTTTAGTAAAACTCTATTCATTCAAACCAATGAGACGGGCAACTTCGTTGCCCGTCTTATTTTTTAGTCACGAGAGTGACCATCCTACATGTCAGTCAAGACACAGATATTGATGCTGTTCCACACGGTTCTGATGTTGAGCTGGCAATGTCGAAAAGTTGGCCCAATCAGTATCGCAGAACCGTTGGCTATCAACATGGACCGTTTCTAATATCAATCTCTCAAACGAAATCAAAGTATCTGCGCTCATACCTTCCAACCGTTCAAAATACTGACGAACCAACACCCAATCTGGGGTGGGTGCCAATGTTTCTGATACAACAAGTCCATACAACAGCCCAAAATCTTCTTGCGGCATCACTGTATGCAACCATTGGGACAAAGCTTGCAACAACTGCACCTCGCGCTGAGCCGAGTACAGACGTAGATAATGGAGTTGAAGAGATTTCGAGATGGTATACCACTTGGCACACTCTACCAGACTGTCATTTTCGATATTCAATGCTTGGATCACTTTGAGATTGAGCAACCCATGTTCATTGTTCAGCAATATCTTCACGTGGTGATCTTGCCCCAAGCATTGCAACGCATACAATTCTCCTTGGCGTAAGTCATCCAACGCCCATTCAAGACGGCCCCGTTGGGTGAATTGACGCGCGCCCAATGCCAAAAATATTTCTTTGCCTTCTCGCTGACTTTCTATCACGTTTTGAAACCCAGCAGTGTTTCCTTGTGCCCAAGCCTGTTGTGCCACGCGAAGCTGTTGATAATCTACACCGCCACTTGGATTGTTCTTGCGTTTCGTACAAGAACAGAATACAAATGCACATACTAAAATGTATCGTGCTACATGCCCGAGTGGTGGAATAGGTAGACACGACAGACTTAAAATCTGTTTTCCGTAAGGAAGTGCCGGTTCAATTCCGGCCTCGGGCACACTTTTCCTAGATTCTTTTCTAGGTGTAAACCAACCAGATACATTCACCGTTTCCCCGCTCCTAGTTTTGTATAGAGTTCCATATGGACTCGCCACTTGTGGAAACAGGTCGCATGCGAATCACCTCAATTCTCGGTCGTATATCGCAACAATCGGGGCGTGGTCTGAAAGTTTGGGTTCCTTGGGGATCTCCACCGACAACGGACGTCCCCAGTTTGCAGACATCAACTGGTAATCAATTCGCCAGCCAACATTTTTTTCACGCGCGGTTTTCGACCGTGCACTCCACCAAGAATATATCTCCAATTCTGGATGGAGTACGCGCAGTGCGTCTCGCCAACCCAAGTCGATCTGCTGCGTCATCCACTCCCGCTCGTGCGGTAAAAATCCCGACTTGTTCTTGTTGGCTTTGTCGTGAAAAATATCCAATGCAGTGTGGGCAATGTTCACATCTCCACAGACCAATACTGCCTTTTCTCCATTTACATTGTCCGCCATCCACGGTGTGAGATGCGTCAAAAAATCATCTTTCAACTCTTGGCGTGCTTGCCCCGATGTTCCTGATGGAAAGTACATGCTCCAAACAATACAGTCAGCAAACTCCATTCCCACAACACGTCCTTCACTGTCAGCCCATTCCAATCCAATGCTGCGATGGATGACCATCGGTTTGACCTTACTCCAAATGGCCACCGATGAATATCCTGCCTTTTGGGCATCCACTTGCGCCCAGTGCCACTGCTCTGGAGGGGCATGTTTTCCAGTCATCTTCTCTTGGGCAAATCGAACTTCTTGCAAACACACGACATCGGGGTCCGTCTCTTCAAGCCAAGTAAAGAATCCTTTCCGGACACATGCACGAAAACCATTGCAATTCAACGTCACTACTTTCACAACCCCTCCTCGAAGGTGTACTCATCGGTCTACTGAAACAAAATACCCCAGACATTGGGTACAAGCAATTTATGGGTTGGGATCAACCCAATACGCAGAGGCTGTCAGTCCTCAAATGGACTGATACCATCCAATGGATGTCTCATGCCCCATCAACACGATACTGTTGGATTCCACGTCCATTGACTGTCCTCCACGAAGGACATGAGAATTGCCATCCATGATGATCTCAAACATACCCTGATCGCAAGAAATTCGATAGGTTACCGCCTTGCTTCGCTGAACCAATGTCACTTTCTCTGTCGATTCCAAGACAATGCTTCCACGTCGCAATTCTGTTTTGGGTGCAACAAAACCCGTATCCGTTGTCTTTGACAGTCCGAAAAGACCGTGACCAGCACCCAACAAATCTTGTGGGCTCAAAACGCGTACCTGAACAGTTGGCAAGCCATCGTCCTCTGAATCAAACAAAGAATCGTCATCGTTCAACAATTGGAATTGAGACCGCAACTTCTTTGGATCTGGTGCAGCATCCACAACCTCTGCTCCCTCTCCGACTGTGGTTTCTGGTTCTTGTTGAATATTGATTCCAGACGTCCGCATATCAGATTTCGCCCCATCCAAAATGGACAATTCAGGCTGCAGCCCAATATCTGGAAACCACAACCCCATCGAGTCTCGTAGAGCTTCTTTCATTGCCTCTTTAGAATCCAAATCAATATCGGTGATGGAAACATCAAGTTCTTTGAGAATCTTTTCAATCAACGGATTGTCTTCTGGGGGGCGTTTGGACATCGGACCTCCAAGTGAATACACAGAAATGGTGCACACCCATTCTAACATACCAAAGTGGCTCAAACCACTGAATGACGTCTTTCACCAACGAAGTTCCAACGGGTTTCATCGACTCAATTGGATCGTTTGGGTGTTGGTGCTCTCCTCGATTGTGCTTCTATTTTGGACCTTGTATTTGGGAGATGGACACCGGTTGGCACCTCTCTTAGAAGAGGTCGACCAAATGTTGATCGGTGTGTTCACCATCGAATATGTACTGCGTGTTTTGTCTTATCATCCGCCGATCACCGATGTACTAAAACAGTCAAAAACGCAACGGATACGTTCCCACATCTTTGAAAGACTCACATTTGCCATACGACCACTCAACTTGGTGGATTTGCTCACAATCATGGGTGGCACACCAGCGCTGCGGGCTCTCCGTGTATTTAGAATGTTGCGACTGTTTCGCATTGCCCAAACATTTGACTTGTTGCGATACAGCAATCCTTTTTATGGGGTACTAGACGCATACGAGAAAAATCAGTTGCTCTACGCTTTTGGTTTTTTTATCGTACTGAGTTCCACCGTTTTGGGTGGGACCTCCATTTACATGGCGGAACACCACCTCAATGACAACATCAACCACCTAACAGACGGACTGTGGTGGGCCATGGTGACACTCACCACTGTTGGGTATGGTGACATTTACCCTGTCACATCAATGGGCCGCATCATCGGTGGAACGCTGATGATCGTCGGGATGTTTACCTTAGCGTTGTTTGCAGGGATCGTTGGTCAAACACTGCTGTCGGCAGTACTCACACTAAGAGAGGAGCAATTTCGTATGAGTGGCACCATGAAGCATTTGGTTATCTGTGGATATTCTCCAGGAGCACGGTTGTTGTTGACGACGCTCGAAGAAGAATTTGATTTCAATACAATCACCCCGGTCATCTTTGCCCCCTATGAGAGACCACCCGACATTCCCTTAGAATATGACTGGATCCAAGGGGATCCCACCAAAGAATACGAACTGGACAAAGTACGTTTGGTCTATGCCGAAGCCTGCATCGTCGTCGCAGATCAACACAACAACCCACAAAACGCCGATGCCAGAACCATCTTGACCGTATTTACATTGCGCTCCTATCTCTCTAAACATCCGGTGGCACAAAATCGAGAACACCCGCTGACAATCGCCGTTGAAATTCTTGAAGACGAAAATATTGACCACGCCAAAGCCGCTGGGGCAAACGAAATTGTGGCATCTACGCGCTTGGGGTACTCAATGTTGAGCCACTCAGTAATGCAGCGAGGCAGCGCCAAGATTTTGAACTCCATTTTATCGGCTGAATCTCAAAACCTCTACGTACTAGACAACCTTGATGGCTATCCATTCCCAAAGCAATTTGACGAGATCCAACTGGATTTGAAACGGGCATTTGGAATCTTGGTAATCGGCGTTCGAAATGATGGCAACAACTTCATCAACCCGCCTGATGATATGGTCATCAACCAAGAAGATGGCATCATCTATTTGGGAGCGACGCAAGTTCAACAAGTCTATCCCTCTACTGAAACCGTTTTGGAATCAACCAAAGATTGAATCTTACCCCAAAAAGGGCTACTAATACCCAGCACCATCTCGCAGTGCCTGAATTCTACCCTTAACTTTGGAGGCCATCATGGCTCGAGGATTATATTTTAGCGAATACACTGTCGGTGATTCCTTCACCACTTTGCGACGCACCGTTACCGAAACCGACGTTGTAATGTTTGCAGGACTTTCTGGAGACTACAACCCTTTGCACACCGATGCCGTCTTTGCAGAAAGCACGCCATTCGGCCAACGAATTGCCCATGGCATGCTGGTCTCAAGCATCTCAACAGGATTGGCCCAAACCCTTGGTATCTTTGAAGAAACGACAATTGGCCTGCTGCAACAAACCTTCAAATACACAGCTCCAACCTTCTTTGGAGACACCATTCATCTCAAACTCACCGTCGCCAACGTCAAACCGTCCTCAAAAGGTGGCAAAGGTGTCGTGACATTTGACTCTGAAATCATCAAGCAAGATGGCACGGTCGTCAATCAAGGCCAATGGGTTGTGATGTTCCGCGATAAGTGATCTGGTTGAATCGCTTTGTGTACAAAGGGTTGAAACCAGCGTTCAGCCCTTTTTCATTGCTCCCCAATCACCGTCAATTGCAAGGGCTCGGTTTCATTGCCAGACCAATCCCACACTGTTGCCCAAAAGGCAAAATCGGTCAACCTCGAACAGGGCAGTTCAGGAATCTGGTTGGCGTGATAGGAATAAATACACTCTTGTCCATCACAGTACAGTGGGTCGAAAAAGATAAGCTGATCGGTTTCCAAGTCATAAGCTGACCATTCGCCCTCTTTGAGATCCGACACACCTTGTGGATCGGCTGCTCTGACGTTGATGTATGTCACCGTCACACCGGAAGACCCTGTTTCGCAATAGACTTGGCCATTTTGAATCACTGGTTCGGTCGCCCCCGGCTCCCACTCATACTCTGAAATGGCTTCTTCGCTTTGCTTTACTTCAGCAGGTCTACAAGCACAGACTCCCAGTACACAAACTACTTTCCACATACCAACTCCCAAGTGAGTATTCTCATCTCATCATAACATTTCCCAGAAGAAAAAATAACAAAGCCCCACAATGATTGTAGGGCTTTAAATTGATCGATGACTTAGCGACTAGACTTCATTATCGACCATGACAACGGCTTTCCTGGATTAAGAGTCTTTTTGCAGTGTATAACCAGTGCTGACCAACTCTGCCTCAAGTTTGGCAGCATCAACCTTTTTGCTGTCAAAAGCCACTTCCACTTTTCCAGTTTGATAGTCTACGGCACTTGCCAATACACCATCTACACCGTTCAAGTGTTCAACAACTTTTGAAGAACAAGAACCGCAAGTCATACCGTTCAAGACGAAAGAGGCATGTGCTCCTTCTGTTTGTGCTACTTTTGTTGCTGCTTCTTGAAAGGCTGCAGCGTCTGCCATTGGGCAAGCGTCTGCTGAATTAAGGGTGGCGAAACCCAGTACAACCGCCATCAAAATTGATCGAAACATAATTTCTCCAAGTGTTTTCGAAAGGTGAACAGTTACATTGTGTACATCAATTGTATCTGATGTTAGAAAAATGCCAACCTCAACCCGTTTTTTTTACACCCCACCCTTTTGAGACCCTCAATGTTTCCAACCCGTGTACACCACCTGCTCATTGGCTCAGGAATCAACCTCCTCGACCACATCTCCGCCTGCCTAGACGGCAATGTACTGCACATTGAGACCACAAATATTGACACGCTTTGTCACACAATCGAAGATCACTGGCCTCAATCCATCATTGTCGACGCCACTCAGGACACTGTGTTGGATGCTGCTTGGTTTTTTGCAGTACGCAACAGCTTTGCCGTCGCTGAGATTCCAATGGTCGTCATTTTGGACGGTCCAAACCCACAGTTGGAAGACAAACTGACAATTTTGCCCCGTGTTAGCATTTTTCGCACCGATGAGGCGCGAACGCTCAGCGATGAAATCAATTGGTTTTCGTTGGGAACATTTGTCGAAATCTTGGTCGATGATGCTCTGAGAGACCCGTTCTACGAAAGAAAACCCAACCTGCAAACCATTGAACGCATCAGTCGACTGTGGGCACAACAAAAGAGTGCACGACTGTATTATGGGCGCTTGACAGAAGACGGAACGTGGACTGATGGGTACAGCCTAACGCTGAACCGAGGGGGTTTCTCCAACGTCCACGATGCACAAAAACTCCGTTTTGCCTTGCGAGACCCCCATCCAACGATCGAACTTCTAGATGCCAACACAATGGGCGACTGGCTTGGGGCTGGAGAAATCATTTTTACCGCCCTCAAAGAATGGATCCGACCCGGTTTTCTTAGGTTTCGGCAGTGGTATGCACTGATACCCAATGGTTCCAAAGCCGATGTCGCCAAAGATCTCCCCATCTCCCTACCGACGCGAAAACTGCTTTTTAGAGAGCACAAATCCTCTGACAGCATCCACAGTCGACTGCGCAAACTGAACCTCCGCAGCGCTCAAGTCGAAACCGAAGTGGAAATTTTGGTGCGACTGGGCTTGTACCGTCTGGATGTTCAAACGCTTCAATCAAACCATTCAAAGAAAGTGTCAACCGACTTGCCTTCTGTTCCCACAAGTCAATGGAGAGAGTTTTTACGCTCTGCCTTAGAGGATACTTGGCGTCAAGCGCAGCACCCCAATTTATGGAACCGTTTTCATTGGAATTCCAAAGACACCCTCGAACATCAGTATGAACAGAGCATTGCACAATGGCAGATTTTCGACACGTTGGAATCTCCAAACGACGTACGGCGTTTGAATCAACTACACGGTTGGGCAACACACACCAAGCAACAGTTGCAGCGATGGCACTCTATGTTTGCCCTACTCGGTCAACCTTCAACTGAAGAACAAGACGTATTCTGCTCCGTTCTATGGGCCATGCGACATCAAGACACAAGTGCTGCCACCACCTTACTGAAGGATGTAACACACCCAGTGTTGCTTGCACTTCAATGTTGGATCAAGTGTATTGAGCAATCTGATGCCTCAAACGTCCGCCTTCAGCTCATAGAACTGTCGAAAGTGTTGGATGCACACCCGTCTGGTGTCCTTCCATTGTTCGAAGCTTATGCCTGTGGAATGCACATGATGCTTGGACATTGGTCAATGGCTCAGCGACGACTCCAGCATCTACCAAACTCACATCAAACGAGAATGCTGCACTGGAACATTCAACAACGAAGCCTCTCGACAAGACTGTGGATATTTAGCGAGTGGTGATTGGACTCACAAATTTAGGTGCGAGACTGATTCAAACGAACCCAGAAAACATTGCCGGTCGGTGGCGTGCTGCGCACACCAACCTCTCCCCCCATCGCATCCACCAGATGTCGGACAATTGCCAAGCCCAACCCAGTTCCACCTTCTTCGCGACTGCGACCTTTGTCTACACGGTAAAACCGCTCAAACAACCGTTTCTGGTGTTTCAATGAAATGCTTGGGCCATTGTCCATCACTTCGATCAACACTCTTTGAGTGACCTGTCGAATGCTGACTTCAATCTGTGCTTTGTGGGGAGCGTATTTTATGGCGTTGCTCACCAAATTCGTCAACACTTGTTCAATGGCCTGTGCGTCGACCAATGCAAAAGTATTTTCCTCAACCTTTACAGATAGAGACTGATCTTTCGGCTCCAACAAGGAATCCAGTGTATTGCAAACCCGCTCAACAATGGGTTTTAATTCAAGCCTTTGAACAGTCAACTCCATCTCGCCAGCTTCCAAACGCGACAAATCCAGCAGCCCATTGACCAACAAACTCAACCTCTCTGAATTTCGATGGATCGCTTGGACAAATCGATCTGGTGAACCCTCATCTAGAATGGCCTCCACATTCATGAGAATCGTAGTGATGGGTGTTCTCAGTTCATGCGAAATATTGGCAATGAAATCTCTGCGAACCCGTTCCAAGTGTCGAATCGTCGAAATATCGCGCACCACCAAAATGGCGCCCCCATTTTCCAAGGGCAATCCCACCATCTCAAAATATTGTCGATTGGGCTTCTCTCCTCGATACCACACCGTTTCAGATTCAATGCCCTTCAAACTCCGTTCAATCACCCGCATGCCTTTTTGGTGTATGGCCAAAGCCTCCACATCTTGAATTTTTTGGATATCGAGCAACTGTTCGGCACGTTGATTGGTTAGCAGTATCTGGCCCGTTGAGGAGACCAGCATCACCCCTTCCAACACCCGATCCAAGATGAGCGTCATCGTCTCAAACTCTTCCCAAACGTGTAAGACTCGTTGCAGTACGTCATTTGGAGTCTGGGTGCCGATGCTCAATGAAGGTGGAAGACTGTCGATAATTTTGCCAATCGTCTGGGTGCGGATCGCTTCCGACTGCTGACCCTGTACCGCTCGGCTCCAAAACACCAGCAGCACAACACAACCAACGGTGGATAGCCATCCTACTGATTCGGGTGCACGATACACCAATGCTGTATGCGCACAGAAGCCCAACAACATCAGTACTTGTAAATTTTTAGGGGCGAGCATCGTGTTTAAATCGATAACCAACCCCCCGAATTGTTTCGATGTACTCTGCACCAACGTGAATCTTTTGACGCAGTCGCTGCACGTGCTTGTCGACGGTACGGGTATTCATATTTGGATCCATTTCCCACACATCTTCCAACAGTTTTTCGCGGGTCTGAACCAATCCTTTGCGCTGAATCAACACCACCAGAAGCTTAAACTCCAACGCTGTTAAATGCGTTTCTTCACCGTCAATCCAAACTCTATGGGCCGCTCGATCCACTTTAAAGTGTGCAAACTCTATTAGGCTATCTGTGGAAACCTCTGCCCCCGCTTGCCGACGCAACAACGCTTTAATTCTCAACACCAGTTCGCGACTGGAAAAAGGTTTCACAACGTAATCATCGGCACCGACTTCAAAACCAACAACGCGATCAATCTCTTCGCCTTTCGCCGTCACCATGATGACAGGCAGATTTTGAATCTCAGTGGTACTCCGAATTTGGCGACAAATGTCAACACCTGACATATCGGGAAGCATCAAGTCAAGCAGTACCAGTGAGACCATTTGTTCTTTCAAAACAGACAACGCCTCTGTCCCTGTTGAGGCATGCACAACAGTGAATCCAGCTTTTTGAAGGTGGTGTTCAACAATGCTGGCCAAGTCTGCTTCATCTTCTACCAACAGTATGGGGACATCACTCATCTTCACATCCGGTCTTTATCAATACGTATCTCTATGCTCACACGATCCATGTAGAGTTTATCGTGTCAGGGGTTTGTACTTAATTCGCTTTGGCGTATTCGCATCTTCACCATGGCGACGTTTGCGGTCTTGCTCATACTCATCGTAGGTACCTTCAAACCAAACAACGTTGGAGTCACCTTCGAACGCCATGATGTGTGTTGCAACGCGGTTTAAGAACCATCGATCGTGGCTGATCGCGATTACGCAGCCACCAAAACCTTCCAAGGCCTCTTCAAGCGTTCGTAACGTTTCAACATCCAGATCGTTGGTCGGCTCATCTAAAAGAATGAGGTTTCCACCACTTTGCAGCATGCGCGCCAAGTGCACACGATTGCGCTCCCCACCACTCATCACACCCACTTTTTGGCTCTGCTTGGACCCTCTGAATCCAAAAGCCGCCACGTAGGCACGAGAATTGATCTCTTGGGAGCCAACTTTGATCAAGTCATGCCCACCGGTGATGTTCTGCCAAACGGACTTGTGGTCTTCAAGTTCATTGCGCCCTTGAGAGACATAGGACAGTTGTACGGTTTGACCGACCGTCAGTTCACCCTCATCCGGTGTCTCTTCGCCGGCGATCATCTTAAACAGCGTTGTCTTACCGGCACCATTGGCACCGACAATCCCAACAATTCCCCCTCTTGGTAAATCAAAGTCCAAATCGCGAATCAACCATCGATCGCCAAAACCTTTGGACAGTCCACGTGCTCGAACCACCGTGTCCCCCAATCGAGGACCACTTGGGATCGCAATGTCCAACTTGCGCTCTGCAATTTTGCCTGCTTCAATATCCATCAACAAGTTATCATATTGCTTGATACGGGCTTTGTTTCGAAGTGATCGCTTTTTGGTGCCCAGTTTAATCCATTCGAGTTCTTTGGCCAGCGTTCGCTGCTTTCCACGGGCTTTGTTTTGTTTCTCCAGCCGCTTTTGCTTTTGGTCCAACCAAGAAGAATAATTCCCTTCCCACGGTACCCCTTTGCCGTTGTCAATTTCCAAAATCCATTTCGCAACATTGTCCAAAAAGTATCGATCGTGGGTCACAAATACCACTGTGCCGGGGTACTCATCCAAGTGACGCTCCAACCAAGCAACCGATTCGGCATCCAAATGGTTGGTCGGTTCATCGAGAAGGAGCAGTTCTGGCTTAGACAACAACAGTGCACACAGCGCAACCCGACGTTTTTCTCCACCACTGAGATGCTCAATACTGACATCTCCATCCGGTACACGCAACGCATCCATTGCGATGTCAACATGACGATCCAAATCCCAAGCGTTGGAGGCATCAATAGCATCTTGCACCTCTGCTTGGCGCGCCAGCAGTGCATCCATTGCGTCCATGTCTTCGTAATCGATGGTTTCAAATTCATCGTTGATTTTGTCGTATTCAGTCAGCAAATCTCGAAGGTGTGACAACCCCAGTTCAACATTTTGACGAACGGTCAGGTTTGGGTCGAGCTCTGGCTCTTGACGCAAATACCCAACATTGGCTTCGGGATCCATCCAAGTGCGGCCTTCATAGTCTTTGTCAACACCCGCCATAATCCGTAAAATGGTTGATTTTCCTGCACCATTGTGGCCAATAATACCGATTTTGGCTCCTGGATAGAATGACAACCAAAAATTTGACAGCAATTCTCGACCGTCATCCAACCGTTTGGTCAGTCGCTCCATTTGAAAAATATATTGTTGTGCCATATCGACTCCTCAATGCGTATCCATTTACGTTGTTCAATCTCTAACGGATTTTTATAGCCTATTCACCACAATCCTACTGCTTTCTGACCACAATACTCGAACGCAACACTTCAATACTGTTTTTGTACTCGACGAATGTCATTGGCATCCGCTTCTTTCTCCACGGGCTTCCAGTAACTTTTGGCATGTGGGTCTCCAAGCCCTCGATCGATGGGGTCAGATACAAAGGCCTTAAAAACAAGCGACACCGGAGTGACAGCCAATACATATGTAAACACCATCAACACTGTTGCAACGGCTTCATTGATACCGTGGACCAATCGTTGCCACCGTCGCCACAGAGAAACCAACATGTCAGAAAGGGCAAACACCATTTTCACTCTCGCTATACGCCTTGCATTTATACACTAACAGACCCATCAATGCTTGGTTAGTCGTTTTTGCATTTCCTCAAAAAGTGGTTGCGCCTTCTTTTGAGCAGCTTGCGGAGGCAGCGTTTGCAACCGCTCTAAGGAGTCGGTCAACCACGCTTGAAAGTCTTGAGGTGAATGCATCCAGGTATTGGACCCAAATTCTACTTGAAATGCTGTAGGGGACGGGTCGACACCCAACCATTCCCATCGTGAAGTCCAAAAGTACTGACGCTTCGATTTGAACACTGTTTCTTTTTGATTGGACCACCCTTGGCCATACAGCCATCGCCTGAGCATGACCACATCGCGGTTGGGTTGTATGATCAATGGACCACGCCAGGATGTTTTGGACAGAATTTCGCGCATGGTGTGTCCACCCATACCGGCCATCATCACCACATCGTCAGACTGTACATCGATGCTTTGCAAACCGTCTCCACACACCAGTTCTAACCGATCAACCACCTGTGCATTGTGGCGATTGACACGCGCCTTCGCCAATGGCAACGGACTTTTGTCTACGGCAACGGCCTTCTTCACTCGATTGTTCGCCAATAAAGCGATTGGCAACAAAGCGTGATCGGTTCCCACGTCAATGACTCGATTGGCTTGTGGGGTCAACTGTACCAATTGTTCCAGTCTTGGACTGAGTTTCATCGTCTTTTATGAGGCTTTGGTGTGGAACACCCACTGGTATACGGGCTTGGTCTTTTCATTGGCACAAGACACAGCCAACTCACCCAAAGGCTTTTTTGTCTGAGTGGTCTGATGGACGACCCCATCTAAACTGAGCCAGTGAAAAACCTCTTCCCCTTCTTCCGTCTGAACAGTTCCATGCTGCTGTTGCAACCACAATTGTCTTGCTTGCTGATATTTGTGCAACCGCACGTCTCCACGAATGATATCGAGGCGCAACGGCTGTCGACTGTGTGTCAACACCGCCCGAGCAATGTCCATACAGTCATTGGCATCTACCCGTCCCAACATCAGTCCCAATGGCAAACACACTGCCGTCGGTGCAAATCGATGTCCTCCCAAATGACTGACCTGCCAGACTGTCTCTGGTAGGTGTCGCTTGAGTTGCGCGAAGATGAAGCCCCCTAGCACACCACAGCACCGATCTCGACTTCCATGGGTGCACACCAGCACTTGAGGTGCAGACAAACCAGCGTCTTGGGTACTGGACCACTGAGCAGCTTCAAATCCACCTGACCAGTCTGTATTTTTGGATGCTACTCGACACGTTGATGCATTGAGGTCCCACCAGTAGATGTGTGTATTGCTTGCACCTGGCCGACGAATCCATACGATTTTCCAGCCGTCTCGTTTGGAAACACTTTCAAGGGCTGTCGCACAATCAGCCGCCAAACTGAGTTCTGCTATCTTCATCTTTGGATGCCACTGACCACAGTACTCGACCAGTACCCACTGCGTGGTGCGTTCAGTCGCGGTCCCCCAAATGGAAGACTCCGTCGCCAGCGATCTCTGTTGACAAGACATTTACTCTGCTGTGCCTTCGATCTTTTCGTCAGCCAACCGCTTTTGTTCGGCAGCAAATTCCTCTGCTTCTCGAATGGCTTCTTCTTCACGCTTGGCAAAGACGTTTCGGAAGATGACCAACCCAATTGGGGAGAGTGCAGCCATGCCACCAATCCACAGCCACGCAATATCATGACTTGGAAAGAGCACTTGATTGTCGGTGAAATACCGAGCGGTCATCTGTTCTGAGAGTACACCCGCACCCGCTTTACCCAAGAAGTAAGGAAGCATCGCCAAAGCAATGTAGGCCCCTTCTTTACCACGAGGTGCAATCTCAGCCGAAAACTGCATCAAACGGGGAGACCAAATCGCCTCTCCAACGGTGAACACCATGATGAAGATGACCAGCGAAATGACAAATGGATCTTGATTTCCAATCGGCGCTTCCAACCAATAATCGAACACCCATGTTCCAAACCAAGTGTCGGCAAGACCCATCGAAATGCTCTCTGGAAGAAAGCACAAAAATACCGAAGCGGCAGAAAGTCCAGTTCCCCACAGCAACATGGTGTACGACCGAACATTGACCGTCAAAGCCGAGATCAGTG
>CBFICN010000029.1:0-27479 GCA_965661045.1 uncultured Myxococcota bacterium | reverse complement strand
GCGCATGTCGAAGCCGTCTGTTCTGTCGGATTGCCCATCGTACTTTACCATGTACCCGGCAGAACTGGACAGCGTCTATCTGCAGAACTTCTAGAAAAACTCTGTCGCGTCAAGGGTGTGGTGGGACTCAAAGAAGCGACAGGAGATGTGGCACTGGGCTTAGAGTTGTGCAACAGACTGTCTGACACCAACGTATCTCTTCTGTCTGGAGATGATTTCACCTTTGCAACGTTGGTTACGCATGGGTTTCACGGCGTCATCAGCGTAATATCCAATCCTGCCCCCAAACAAACGCTGAATTGGTACAATGACGCGTGTCAAAAGATTCAGCCCTTATCCAAACACCGTGCGCTCTTGCTTCCCGTTGTCGACTTTCTTTTTGTCCACAGCAACCCATTGCCTTGCAAAGCACTGATGCATCATCAAGGACTGCTCGAGAACAACGCTAGACTACCGCTGGTTGCATTGACAGAATCTGAATATACGCTACCTTCAAACTGGGAAGAGTTGGCATGAGTGTGAGCATTGCAGTCCACGGACACAAAGGAAAACTGGGGTCTTTGATTTTGACTCAAGCTGCAAGCATTGGCATCCCAAGAAATCAGCCAATTCCAACCTGTGATGTGGTCATTGACGTCAGCAGTGCAGATGGTTTGAAAGCCTTAATTCCCAAACTGTCTGGACAAGCCTTGTTGATTGGTACCACTGGCGATCTACCGTGGACAGAAATTAAGGCCTACGCACAGCAAGCACCGGTTGCCGTTGTGGCAAATTTCAGCGTTGGAGTTCCTGTGCTGTTGGGGCTCATCGATACAGCGCTCAAAATGTTGCCTGAAGGATGGGATATTGAAGTCATCGAGGCCCACCACAACCAGAAGAAAGACGCTCCAAGTGGCACAGCCAAAAGACTGGTCAAGGCCATTCATGAACACGGATATAAAGATGTTCCCGCACACGCATTGAGGGTTGGCGATACGTTTGGTGAACACACCATCTGGATGTGCGGTCCCGGTGAACGAATTGAAATCAAGCATGTCGCAACCAAACGTGAAGTCTTTGCCATCGGCGCTCATCGATGGGCACACTGGCTACACAAACAGCCAAAAGGATTGATTCGAGCCTAATTTTGGACCCAACAAGACGGTCAATAAATTGTCAACATCAGGAGAAGTTTCTGTCTTGCAACAGAAAATCAATTACAATATTGTGTCTAGTCTTCTGTGCATATGAGAGTCAACATGACCAAGAACTGCCCCCAATGTTTCAACGACGTTCCTGATTACGCGAAAACGTGTCGACACTGCTTTCACGATTTCACCCCACCGCCTGCTCGAAAGTTTCCATTGGGCTTTGCGATTGGCGTCTTCGTTGTGAGCGTGTTGGCAATGTTTGGCACCGAACACATGGCGTCTTCACAGGTGATCAAACGATACAATCTATTTCCAGAATCACAGTCCTTACTGATTGTCTCGTCTAGCAAAGACGGCATAACCAGCGACCGAATCCCCTTTTCGCAAATCGAACACTTGGAGCACATTCAGGGCGGAGATCTTCACTCTTTCGAAATTGTCGCGGTGTGTAAAGATGGAGAACGGATTTTGTTGCAAGGCAGCGACAAATCTTTAAAGCGACAAGTACAGGACATGGCAGACAAAACTGACCTCATCGTGAAGAAAGTGAACAACCAAAAGGGAATCTAAGACGCATGTTTGAGCAGGCTTGGCGCCTTTTTAGAACCGACATCGCGCTGGATATTGGCTCTGCGAGAACCCGAATATTCACGCAAGACCAAGGTTTATTGTTTGATGAACCAACTTTGGTGGTGACAAAATCCGCACCCAATGGAAAGTCCAAGTCGACGGCGCAGATTGTCGCGATGGGAAACTCAGCAAGGCAGTATATTGGTCGAACACCGCCCAACATGACGGTTCATGAGCCAGTTGTACAAAGCGTTTGCGTCAATCCTTCACTGCTGGAAACTTACCTCAAAGCCGCCATCCAGCAAACCTGTGGCTCTACTTTTTTGCGACCCAAAATACTGATGGTGATGCCCCATGGATTGACCACACAAGAACGCAAGACGTTCATTGACATCCTGTATCGATTGGGCAATCGAGAATCGGTCTTTGTTGATGCATTGTTGTGTGCTGGATTGGGCTGTCGACTCCCAATCAATGAACCCATTGGATCGTTGCTGTTGCACATTGGACATGGTTGTTCTCAAATTGGTGTCATTACCCTCTCTGGTTTGGCGGCATCAAGGAGAAGTACCACTGCTGGCGAAAGCATCAACGCAGCGATTGTCGAATGGATTCGGTCACAGCACAACCTAGAAAGTGGATATCCAGTCGCGGTGGATCTCAAAACATCGATTGGCAACGCTGACTCCAACGGAGAGATACGTTCCTATCCGTGTACCGTAAAAGACATTCAAACAGGTCAATTCAAGCAAGTAGAATTTGACTCCAACGATATAGCCCTTGGGATTCAACAATCGTTGCAAAAATTGGTCAATGTTGTCCGAGAAACGGTCGCCACTCTGTCTCCAGAAATGTGTGCTGACATCATTCAAAATGGATTGATGATTACAGGTGGCAGTGCGCAACTGACTGGTATTGACGACTTTTTTTCCTCTGAACTTCGACTTCCAGTGTTCATTGCCGATCAGCCACACCTATCCGCCATCAAAGGAGCGGGAGAACTGCTAAACAATGCTGATCTGTTAGATTGGCTCGGAGAAGAACATGGATAGTACCATGCCATTGGCCCATCGACTACGACCCCAAAACCTCGATGAAGTAGTCGGACAAGAACACATTTTGGGACCCCATACCCCCTTTAGAAAATCAATTGAAGGAGGCACCGCACTGAGCGTAATATTTTGGGGTCCACCTGGATGTGGAAAGACAACGCTGGCCAATTTACTGGCCAAGGCCTACAATCGACAATTTCTACAACTTTCGGCGGTCAACGATGGCCTGCCCAAACTGCGGAATTGCATACGCGCAGCCGAAACGTATCAGGACAATGGAAATGATGGAGCGGTTCTGTTCGTGGATGAGATTCATCGATGGAATACAGCCCAACAAGATGCCTTGCTGCCCCACGTAGAGTCAGGGCTTATCTGTCTTGTCGGCGCCACAACCGAAAACCCTTATCGGTCCATCAACAATGCGTTGCGTTCACGCTGTTGGCCACTTGAACTCAAACCCTTGACCAGTGAACAACTGTGTTTGCTGTTGCAAAAAGGCTCCACGGAACTTGGTCTACACCTCAGTGACGATGCGGCTTTTCAAATTGCCCACATCAGCAGCGGCGATGCCAGAAGGGCCTTGTCCACACTAGAACGCCTATCCGGTTTACAAGAAGGTGGAGAATTGAGTCTGTTAACAGTTCAAGAACAGCTCGGAGACCCAGACTTACTGCATGACCCCACTGGCGACAGCCACTATGATATCACCTCAGCATTCATTAAATGCATGCGAGACAGCGACCCAGACTCAGCACTGTACTGGCTGGCACGACTGATCGTTGGGGGAGAAGATCCAATGTTCATCGCCCGTCGAATGGTCATCTTTGCGTCAGAAGACATTGGCAATGCCGATCTGAGGGCTCTACCCGTCGCAGTCGCTTGTATGCACACCATACAGTCCATTGGCATGCCCGAAGGACAACTGACCTTGGGGCAAACCTGTGCTTATTTGGCCACGGCCCCCAAATCAGACGCTGCGACAACTGCGATCTTGTCGGCCATCGACTGCGCCAAACGCAACGGTCCTTTGCCGGTACCCATCAACATTTCCAACCGCAAAGTGGGCTACAAAAATCCACATAAATTTCCGAATTCATTGGTACAGCAGCCACGGTGGCCAGAAGGTCTACCGCCACAACGGTTCTACAAACCCAAGAATATAGGGGACGAAGACACCATTCACAAGCGCATGCAGTGGTGGTCACAACGAAGGCCGTCTTCTTAACAACCGATATACAACAGTCGCTCCACAAGACAATCAAATTGGATCGGACACGCAGCGAAACCCGATGGACCCATCAAAAGTGGGAATGTGGCCAATCCAAAGGTCTTGCAAGGTCATTTGCGCGCCAGAATAAAAGGATCCACCCACCTTAGCACCGACCGGTTCTCCATCGCGTTTCCTGTCCCAAATCACTCGGGTCCCTTCCAATCGTACGGGCAACAGACTGCCTGGGGCTGGAAGACTCTGACTTGGATGGTTTTGTTGACCAAGATTGGCCCACAAGTACCCCTGTCCACCACTCTCACAGTCTGGAGAAATCGATTTGGTCAACCGAACGTGTAACTGACCGTCCACCACACTCAGCCCCTCCATCTCAACACAGATGGTTTGCAACCGCAGTCTTGGCAACGCCCTGTCCTCGAGATGGATCCCGTCTTCTTCAACGTTCACAGTGTAGTCATTTGCCAAGTGCTTGAGCCAATCTTGCTTGTTTGCCGTTTGCTTCAAATCCACCCACTCCCAAGCATTGCCAATTTGATCGTACACACCGTATTCGCTCACACAGTCCTTCATGGATCCAGTTGGTTGAACGCTGCGCCATCGATGTGGGTTGGTTGGGGTGTCCAAGACACACCGACTGTCGTCTTTTTCTCCCCAAGGAAAAGCCCGTCCTCCTTCTCCGTTGGCCGCCATCAACCACTCTTGACGACTGGCCAAACGCAACGGTGTATTGTTCACCACGGTATGTTGACAAGCCTCCAAGGCATCATACAAAGATGCATTGACGGTCGGTAGAACACCCTTGTCAGAAATGGCCGTCCCCTTTGGGGTAATTGTTGCCTCAAAGGGCTGAATGCAAAAGGTTGACTCTGTTGACGAAATGGGTACCAATCCAGTTGGACACTCCACTCGTTCACCATTCGAAACTGTACCTTTACAGCCCATATTGTACAACAATATCCAATGCATAGCCCACTCTATCAAAGGCTAGGCAAAAGTGTACAAAAAAGCATTTTTGTCATCCACAGATGGCAATGATACGATCACTTCAATCTATACAAAATAAGGAGTCCCAAATGTTGATGATGTTGAGCCTACTGTCTTTTGCAAATGCTGAAGACGAAGGAAAATCTGAAGACGGTGAAGAGTCAATCCCCACCATTGCGGAAGAAGTGGACGGTTGGACTCACTTTGCTGGGCTGTTTGACCTGTATTTGGATCCGGAAACGGGGTCGGTGAGCATGGTACTGGACGTTGATGACTTGAACAAGGAATACATCCACTTTGCTCAAACGCGCGATGGGGTATTGGAATCGGGCCACTTTCGTGGAAGTTATCGGGGGGAAAGTGTCTTTCGAATCCAAAAGTCCTATGACCGGATTGAATTCATTCAAGAAAACACCAGTTTTTATTTTGATCCCACCAGCCCAATTGCCAAAGCCAAAGACGCCAACATCAGTCCTTCCGTTTTGGCCGCAATCGAAATCTCGGTCACAGACAAAGATGAAGACGACAATGACACGCGCTATCTGATCGATGCAGGCGAACTGTTTCTGAGTGAAGTGTTTGCACAAATCAAGCCCTCTTCCAGAAATGGGGGTGGCGATTACTTCTCACTGGGTTCTTTGTCGGGCAGCAAAACAAAGTTTGTCGATATCCACAATTATGACTCCAATAGTGACTTTGTTGTTGACTATGTGTATGAAAAAGATCGCCCCACCAACTACGGTAGTGAAGCCGTCACCAACGCCCGCAACGTCACGGTACAGATGCACCACTCCCTCATCGCCATGCCTGAGAACGACTACGAACCCCGCATTGACGACTTTCGAATCGGCTATTTCAACAACCGCGTCACCGATCAAACCTCTGCTGAACCCGCTCCTTACAGAGACCTCATCAATCGATGGCACCTCGTAAAGAAAGATCCTTCCGCTGAGGTATCCGACCCTGTCGAACCAATCGTATGGTGGATGGAAAACACCACGCCTGAACAGTTTCGAGACTCCATCAAAGAAGGGGTCGAAGCATGGAACTCGGCCTTTGAAGCGGCAGGGTTCTCAAACGCCATCGTGGTAAAAATGCAACCGGATGATGCCGATTGGGATGCAGGAGACATCCACCACAACGTTCTGCGATGGACAGCCTCCCCCATTCCACCTTTCGGGGGCTACGGTCCATCTTTTCCAAACCCAAGAACTGGACAGTTGTTGGGCGCTGACATCATGTTGGAATGGATATATGTGAACAACCGATACAAATACCAAGACATTTATCTCCCAGAGAAATCAGGCGACAGTCAGGCCTTCGGGCAACAACATCCACACGACTGCGACTTTCCAGTATTTTTGGCCGACAACCTCAGTCTTGGAATCAGCACACTCGAAGCACGTGGTGTCGGCAACGTTGAAGTAAATGAACTCATTCAACAATCCATCAAGCACTTGGTTCTCCACGAGGTGGGACACACGTTGGGGCTGAACCACAATATGAAGGCGTCCCAGACTGTATCTATGGAAAATCTCCACAATACAGACTGGACGGATGAGCATGGTCTTGTTGGCTCAGTCATGGACTATACCCCCATCAACTTGGCACCAAAAGGCAGTACTCAGGGCAAGTACTTTGCGGATGCTCCCGGTGACTATGATGTTTGGGCGATTCAGTTCGGCTACGATCCAGATATGACTGGAGAGAAACGCGATGCCCACTTGAAACGTTCTCTAGAACCCCTATTGACATTTGGGAATGATGCCGATGACATGCGTTCTCCGGGAAAGGCCATCGATCCACGGGTGAATGTTGGTGATTTGTCTGGCGACACGCTTGAGTGGGGAGCACAACGTCTAGATTTAATTGAAGAAACCATGAAGGATCTGGAGGCTGTCAGTCTACGCGAAGGAGAATCGTTTCAACGATTGGTCAACAACTTCCGCACCCTGTTCCGCCAAAAAGCATCCGTTGGTAGCATTCTCTCTCGATATGTTGGTGGTGTCTACGTTGAACGGGGCACAACCGAGCAATTTGTCGATGTACAACCGTATACACCAGCACCGTTGGCAACCCAACAAGAAGCCATGGAACTGATCAGCGAACACTTTTTTGCACCCGAGGCTTTTGATGCAGAACTGACGCTGTTGCCCTATCTCCAGCCTGAGCGACGTGGGTATGACTTCTTCTATGGAACCGAAGATCCAAAGATATTACAGTCGATTGAGATGGCACAATCTCGCATTCTCGCACACATTGTGCACCCCACTGTCCTGAAACGCATCGAGAATTCAGCCCTGTATGGCAACGAATACAGCATCGACGCGATGATGACTGACCTCAGTAAAAACATCTTCTTTGGAGATTTGCGTGGCAACATCAACCCGCATCGACAGCGGCTCCAGTCTCTCTACATTCAAGAATTGGCTGCCATACTGGAGAACGGTGATTACATGTACTCAAGTACCGCACAAGCCGTTGCACATGCGACTTTGCGTTCGATTCAAGGCTGGTTGGCCTTGAGTGGGGGTGGAGACACGGCTTCTAGAAGACATCGACAGTACCTTCGAGAAACCCTGACTGAAATATTGGACAACTAAGGACATATGTTTCTTTCCGAAAGTCAATATTGTGTCGTTGTAGCAGTGATACCATCTTTGTTGAGAACCAATGTCTAGACTTTCACACGCCCAACTTCAAGAGAAAATTGCTCAACGATTCCAACCGGTGTGTCTACGCTATTGGGATCGGCAATTTATCCGACTGAACTTTTGGCCTCATTGGGTTCAACTCAAACATACCGTACACAAATATCTGCCACTCATTCGAGCAAAAGCCCATTGTTCCCATCGAGAGGCGATGGTCTTTGCGTGGCGTACATATTTGGATGTCACAAATGGAGACGAAGAAAACCCTTTTGTCGATGACTATCTACGGCTGGTTCGCGCCATTGATCCGGCTGAATTGCCCCTCTACCTCTGTCACACTTCTATTGGAAGCGACATGCTGGATGGCCACAGCGAAACCGAGGCACACCAATTATACCTAGATTGGCTGGCAGAAGATGGAGACAATCCCATCTTTGATGATTGGGCGCTGACCTTAGATCTCCGCGTCATTCCAACAGAGGAGTTCCTTCGTCGCAACCAATCCTAATCTTTGTCGGGTGCGTCTTGTGGAACACTGTCTGCCTTCATCAACCGCACACACACCTCTTTGGGCAATACAAACCAGCGCAAGCCCTCAAATCGCTCTGAAGTCTGAACGTCTTGCACCGTAGAAGTATCGACACACTGAATTTTGTTGAGCAACGCTTTTGCCTCTTCAATGTACTCTGGCAAAACCCACTCAGGTGCTGTCATGTGTCGTGCGGGGTAAGACAAATGGCCTCCACGATAGCGCAAGTTGTGTAGACGCATGCGCACCTTTTGTTGTGCTTGTCGATGCTTCCATTGCCCCGTCATCGGATCAAAAGAATACTGTGGTAAGAGTTTCCATCCGTCTGATGCAACGATTTCAACAGCTTGACACAGGAACTCAAAGGTTTCTTCGGAGATAAAATAATTGAAGTTCAACCGCGCCCACCCAGGTTTGATGCCTTCACAGCCTTTGAGCACCTCTTGTTCAAAGGCATGTGAGGTTGTCAGATCAATTCCCAACAAACGATGTCCGTAGGGACCTGCACACGAACACCCCCCACGCGCTTGGATGCCAAAGAGATCGTTGAGCAATGCCACAACAAAATTGTGGTGCAAATAGCGCTCTCCATCTCGAATCATAAAAGATACAATCGACAGCCGCCATGAGTTTGGATTCCCCAAAATCTGAATATTGGGGTGCTTAGACCACCGATCTATGGCGCGACGAATGTAAGACTCTTCGGCTGCACGAATCGCATGGTGCCCGACACTGTCTTTGAGTTGAAAGATGAGTCCAGCACGAATCGCACCGACAATGTCAGGGGTGCCTCCCTCTTCTCTATGAATGGGACAATCTAAGTAGCGGTGTTCTTGTGCGTTGACATAGGATACCGTTCCACCACCAGGCATCGCTGGTACTCGATTTGCAAACAGGTGTTTTTTGGCCACCAAAACCCCAGGGGTCCCAGGACCACCAATAAACTTGTGTGGAGAAAGGAATATGGCATCTTTGTAGGCGAGTTCTCCATCTTCACACCCGTCAACCATATTCATTTGAATGTCAACATATGGACCCGCGGCCGCAAAGTCCCAAAAGGACAGTGCCCCGTACTTGTGCAACAAACAAGCGATCTTGCCAGTTTTCGAACCGATCCCGGTCACGTTGGAGGCCGCAGAAAAGGACCCAATTTTAAGAGGGCGTTCGGCATAGCGCTTTAGTTCACGTTCCAGATGTTCCAAGTCGATTTGGCCATCGGAGTTTTCGTCAATTGTGACCACGTCCGCAATGCTTTCACGCCATGGAAGTTCGTTGGAATGGTGCTCATATGGACCAATAAATACGACGGGTCTGTCCGATTGCGGTATCTGACTCAAAAAATCGTATCGATCATTCAACCCTGCCGGCAGACGAATGTTCAACACATCCACCAGTTTGTTGATGGCGGACGTAGCGCCAGAACCACAAAAAATGACCACATCATTCTCACCCGCACCAACAGCATCGTGAATAATTTGTCGGGCATCTTCTCGAAAACGGGTGGTCTGCAACCCGGTCCCAGAACTCTCAGTGTGTGTATTGGCATACATCGGCATGACTTCATCTTGAATAAACTGCTCTATGAACGTCAACGCACGACCAGAAGCCGTATAGTCAGCATAGGTTACACGTCGTTCACCATAGGGTGACTCGATGACCGTGTCATCCCCCACAATAGAAGCCCGAATTGTTTCGATGAGTTTGTCGCTCTCAGTTCTGCCGTCGTCTTTCATACACCCTCTGATCCATTTCAATTCGATGCCAGACAGTGGATATGTCACCCTCTTGACTTAAAAAGTGGGACGTTTGACAAACAAACTAGACAACCCCTTGTCCATAGAGTCTATTGTATCACGTAAGTGGGCATTTTCGCGTTCTTTCTCTTCAAGTTTTCGCATCCACTCTTCTTGCGTTGCCAACACGTCATTTCGCATTCGCTCTGCTTGCTGAGCCAATTGTCGTGCCGCAGATTGCGCGATGCCGATTTCCAAGGCATTCATTTCCAATTCTGTTAGGGCATCGTCTCGCTCTTGTTGAACCCTCAATAAGACATCGTCCGCAGGACCTTGAAGTTCTTGAATCCGAGAGTCACTTTGTTCTTGTGCCCTTGTGAGATCGTCAATCATATCGAGAAGCTCACTGCGCTGTTGCTGAATCTTGGACAGTTCATCTTCAAGTAGCTGAACGCGGGCATCATTCACAGTGCTTTGCTCTGCTTCTTGTTCGATGAGGATGCGCTCTAAATCCCAGCTAGTCTGTGCATCAGACCATTCGGTGCGTACGGTTTCGAGTTCACGTTCCAAACTTTGACGTTCTACGTTGACTTGATTGAGCTGTGCTTCCAATGTACGAAGTTGATCATTTTCACTTTTCAGAGCCTCTAGGCGATTTTCTAGGTCGATAATTTTGTCTCGACCCGCTTGCAACTGTTGCTCCAATGTTGCACAGCGTTCTTTCAACGCATCGGTTTCGCCTTGCAAACTGACAATGCGATCATTCTCATCCAAGAGCGCACGCTCTCGTTGCTGTTCGCGTTCGAGTTCCAATTGATCAATGTGATACTGCCACTCTGCCTTTTGATATTGATGTTGGTCGGACAGTTCTTGCAATGTAGACTGGTGCTCTGCTATCAACGCTGCCTTCTGTTCATTCAACGCATTTTCTTTGGCCTCTTCTTCTGCCCGTCGAATCTCTACAATCGACTCTTGCAACGAAGTGTTTGCGCTGACGCTTTCTTCCATGGCCCGTTGACTGTTTTCTAGTTCAGACTGCAAACGTTCCATCTCCGTTTTTTGTGCAGTCAACTGTCCTTGCAGACGCTCCACTTCTGCACCTTGGACCTCGAGGTCAGTCATGAGTGTCGACTTCTCCTCTACGAGAGTACTCTTTTCTGCTTCTAAGGTGGCGATTTGAGATGTCAATTCGGCTACTGTCTTTTCAAACTGTTCCAACGCCTCTATCGTTGTGGTTTGTTTTGCAGACAGTGTGTCGACTTCCAACAACAATCCTTGTCTCTGTTCACTCAATGCTTTGTTTTCGGCTTCCAAAGACTCCAAAGCCTGTTGAACTTCGAGTCCCTCTTGTGCTTGAACTTGTAATTCTTCGACCAACCCATCCAACTCTTCGAGTCGTGTTGTGTTGGCTTTGAGTGCTTGTTGAGTCGTGTGCAATTCTTGTTCTGTGGTCGACAAAGATGCCGTCAACGCATCAATCTGGTCTTGATGTTCGGTTTGTTCAGCATCTCGCACCTGCCTGAGTTCTGCCAATTTGGTTTCCAGCTCTTTCTCTCGCTCTTGCAAGGGTTCCACTTGGGCCCAAAACTCATCCCGTTCACTGATCACCAAAGCCGTTTGCGTTTCCAACTCTTGATAGGCATCCAACCGCTCACGCAAGGACAGTTCTAATTCTTTGACCTGTCGATTTTGCTCTGCCAGTTCTAAGTCGGTTGCCTCTTCGACAGCATCTGCCATTGCCTGAGAGTCTTCCAACGCGATCTGTAACCGCCCACGTTCCGTCTCGAGTTCCTGAACGGTGCGACGGGTATCACTGAGTTCACCCTCCAACAACACACGTTGCGCTTCAAGTTCTTCGAGCGATTGGCTCAGTCTTTGTACACTTTGCGCTTCCGTAGCACCTATTGGACTCCCAACCACTGTGCGCTTGTCCATTTGTAGACGTTGAATTTCGGCTGCATGTTGTCGCTTCAACAGTTCAATTTGTTCTTCAAGTTTGGCCAAAGCATTTTGATCCACAGTTGTTTCTGTTCTTTGATGCGCACCTGACACTTCTCGCAGATTTTGCTGAAGCTGAGCGATTTGCTCCTGCAACCGTTCATTTTCCAGTGCCAGTGTAGAGTCATTTTGCGCAGAGAATCCAGTGTGCTGATCAGCCAACTCGAGTTTCTGTTCGAGTTCATCTTGTCGAGCCAAACTGTCTTCGAGAGCCTTCAGTGTGCTGTCTAGGACCTGCTGTTGACGCTTCCACTGTGCAGAGTCTACCCCACCAGATTGATTGACCCGCTCCACCATTTGCTGTTTCAACTGTATGTTGCGGGCTTCAACCTCAGAGAGTTTTGCCTGAGTCTGTACCAAAGCCTGTTGCAATGATTCTTGACGTTGCTCAAGAGACTGAATGAGAGCGGATTCCACACCATCTTCATCACCGTCACCCCCCATCAACTGAGCCTGCAAAGCTTCCGTCAGACCATCGATCTCCTTGAGCAACTCGGCTTCTTTTTCGGTCGAGGCAGAGAGTTCTTCCGATTTGCGCAACCAATGTGCCTGCTCGGCTTGGTGCAAGCGCTCCATTTCTTGTAAACGATTGGTCAGTTGATCAATCTGTTGAGACAATTGTTGCTCTCTATGCTGTGCAATTTCGAGGTTTCGTGTACCGTTGGACACTTGGCGTTGCAAGGTCGCAAACTCACGCTGCATTTCCTGCTCACGAACCTGTCCAAGATTTTGAACCTCTGTCAACCTGGCTTCAGCCTTCTCGGTTCGACGTTGAAGGGTATCCACCGCTTGGCGAGTCAGTTGCAACTCACCATGAAGGGTGTTGATTTGCTCTACTTTTTCATCTCGAACCGATCGGAGAAGGGTGATCTCTCGGAGTAAATCTTGTGGAGATAAACTCTCAACTGCCTGCAAACCAACATCGACGTGCTGCTTTTGACTTTGCTCGATCGCCTCTTCGGCGATACGTAGGCGTTCATACAATCGATTGACTTCTTGACGCAACCGAAGGTCGCTACTGCCATTGCTCAATACGTCTTGTAAGCGTGTACACTCTGCTTGCAACATCGAATTTTGAGCGCTCATCTCTTGGAGTTGCAAACGAGTTTTGAGCAAAGAACGATTGGTTGTGGTCAACTTTTCAGACTGTTCAAACAGTTCCAATTCCAAGCGAGATACTCGTTCGTCAGATGTGGAATCTGGGACTCTTTTGGTAGACGATGGTGGGGTGCTGAGTTCTGGACTCAGTTCAATCTCTGCCTCGACCACTACCTGTCCTAGTGACTCTTCCGAAAACGACTGGCTCCTAGAAGCCTTCGAACTCAACTGCTTGTGCAGCCAAACATCGACAATGCCGTCTTCCAAGGGCAACTTTCCGTAAACATCTGCTGAGAAATCGCCAAACATGTGGTCGGTCAATGCTTGAGCGCTTGCACCGGTAGACAAGGCTACAACCCGTACGGACTCAAGCAGTTCGTCTTCCCGTATTTGTGCACACAGTTTTTCACCAATTTCAGTTTCGATATTGAGAACAACACCCCATGGATTGTCTCTCACAACCAATGAGAAGGCTCTGTTCACTGGCTCGACCACAACACATTCAATCGTCGTTCCCGAAAGCCATTGACGAAACTGGTCTATTACAGCAGTCGGCTGATCAATAAAAAACAGTGCATCTTTTGAACCAGTCATTGAGGTGCACCCATCAAGAAACGAGACAATGGCAAAACACAAAAGCCCCAAGTTGACGCGTCAGCCCAAGTGACACGATATACGTCAAAACCTTTTTCTTGGGTTTGCGTATTTTTGGTGTACCCACACCCTGTAAAACCATAGCGAGAGTAGAGAGCAGCCGGTTTGGAAGATCGTTGTTCACATACCCCCAGTCCTTCTACAAC
This sequence comes from uncultured Myxococcota bacterium, assembly GCA_965661045.1. Taxonomy (GTDB): domain Bacteria; phylum Myxococcota_A; class UBA796; order UBA796; family UBA796; genus CAJWHX01. The sequence continues at coordinate 13,706 of CBFICN010000029.1, read as the reverse complement.
CGTTGCAGCGGAGGTATTCTCTTCTGTATCCACATCAATCGGACGACAAAGCGTACTGGACTCCACGTCGAAAATGGTCACCTTGTAATCATTTGGATCAATGTATTTTTTGGATCGCTTGGACAGCATGCCCATTTGATGGAGCAGGGCTTTGGCATCCGAAGAGGCTTCTCTATCTGCAATTGTTTGTCCATCACCGCCCACGTCCTCGTCTGCCATCCACTGTTGAAGGGCTTGCAAATGAACCACCTCGATTTGCTTGCCAGACCGTACAGTGTCTGTTTTTGGAGATATCCAAGCCACTTGCACCGCTTCTGGCAACGGTTCAACCTGAGCGCACTCCGAGGGTGCAGCCTGCACAATTGAGGACAATAGAAACATCATAGCGTATAGTTTAGTAAAGTAGGTCTTGACATGCAAATAGTAAAATGATTTTCTTCTAGCATTTTACTCCGTTATCCCGTTTTCATCTCAAAACCATCACACAATCGTTTCCACCCCCCTCTGTCTTTTTTTGGCAACGGTACTTGGGCATACTGATTGCGGATTTTGGTTAATCGCTCTAAGCGTTCAATCGACAGCGCCGCCAAACGTTCATGTTCAGCTTCCTTTTCTTGCAAGTGAATCAAACTCTCCACACACTGTGCTTGCAAATCAGCCTGCGAACAAACCAAAAACGCATCCACTCCAGCACGAACGGCTTTATCCATTTGTTCTTCTACCGGAAAACGCCCCCTCACCGCTTTCATCTCCATGTCATCGGACACAATCACGCCAGTGTACCCAAACTGCTTTCGCAACAAGTCATCCAAAATTGTTTTGGACATGGTTGCCGGAACGGTTTCATCGAGTTGTGGAAACATCACGTGGGCAGTCATGATGACCTCAACCCCCGTCTGAATGGCTCGTTTAAAAGGATGCCACTCACAACCTTGAAGTTCTTTTTTGTTTTTCCGAACCCATGGCAAGTCCAAATGAGAATCGATATCGGTATCCCCATGGCCTGGAAAATGCTTGATGCAAGGCAATATACCCACTTCTCTCATTGCCTCCATCGTAGCGATGACCTGTAGAGCACACTGTTCTGGGTCTCTTGAGAAAGACCGGTCCCCAATGACAGGGTTGTCAGGATTCGAATCAACATCTGCACATGGTGCCCAGTTGCCGGTAAACCCCCAGTGCCTCACCTCGGCATTTAAAGCTCGAATCACCTCTTTGGTTTTCGACAACTCTTCGAGCGCCCCTACCTTTCTCATAGAAGGCCATGCGCACTCTTTGATCCGACGTACCCGACCGCCCTCTTGATCCAAACTGATCCAAGGGCTTTCGCTGTTCGACCACAGTCTACGGATTTGTTGGTTGCAAGCCACCGTTTGCGCTTCCGACTCAATGTTTCGCGCAAACAAAATGACACCCGCCGGCGTGTGCCCACTCAGTACGTCGAGCATCTCCTGACTGGGTTCCAATCCATGAAATCCAACGATCAAACGCCCAATGGCACGGCGTTTGCGTTCAGCAAGTTTGGTTGCATCCGATACAATCATGATTATCCTCTGATTATGCTCTGTGTTCAAGACCCCAACAGTCGGTACCCACAGTCTCTTGGCTCTGTTTCAGTGAGACTCTACCAGTTCAATGAGTACACCACCGGTAGACTTGGGATGGATGAAAATCACACGTGAGTCATGGGCGCCTATCTGAGGGGTATCGGTGATGAAGCGATAGCCCTTGTCTTTGAGACGCGCCACGTCTTCATCCAGTGAGTCGCTCTCAAAACAAATGTGGTGCAGTCCCCCACCCCGCTTGTCCAAGAATTTTTGTACAGGACTTTCGTCGGTCAACGGGTGAATCAATTCGATCTGCGTGCCGGTGATGGGAAAGAAAGCAGTCTTTGTCTTGGCCGGTACGACATCTTCTGTGCCTTTAAAGTTCAACCCAAAATCCAACAGAAATCGCTCGATTGCAGCCTCAAAATCGGGTACGGCAATGGCGATGTGGTTCAATCCAACAATCATTTTTTCACTCCTTCATCACTTTTGGGACAACTGTAATATTCGAGGACGCTCTCCAACTAGAAAATAGCCTGGTGGTACATTTCGCCAAGTGGTTCGTGTTCGATATACGTGCTCAAAGTACCGATTGAACTGGTGCTCAAGGTACAAAGAAGACGGAAAATACTGTGCGTGTGAATACACCAAGGTCAGCATTTTACCGGCAGGACCCAACACGGTATGAATGGCCTCCAAGCCTTCTACCACGGCTTCTTTTGGAAATATCGACCACGGCAACGAAGAGACCACCACATCGACTTCACTCCACCCCAATTCTTCGACAATCTGCGGAAGCTGTTGAACATACTCTTCGCGGTGGTGCGCTTGAGGAAATTCCTGTTTCAATGCCGACAACATCTCAGGGTTTGGCTCGACCACACAAAACTTATCTGGGGTGACTTGACCGATGATGTGTCTCGTTATCGGCCCGGTACCGGCACCCACTTCGATGACGTGTTGGGAGGGATTGATGTTGGCAGCAGCTACAACGCATTTCGCGAGGTATGGACTTGAAGGAGCGACAGTTCCAAGTTCCATTGGATTTTTTAGAATCTGCTTCCACAACAAGAATAGGTTATTCATAGGGCTCCACCAAATCACGTACCCTTGTTTAATCGATTTACGACAAGCGTGCGACCCTCCCTTTCACAAAGAGCATTATGTCCAAGACCAAATCCATCTATGTTGTGACGTGTAGTCACGGCTTCGAACCTTTTTTGCAAAAAGAACTCAGTCGATTGAACATTCAAAAACTCAAATCGGGCAAAGGCTCTGTGCAGTTTACGGGCACACTGAACGACGCTTACAACGCTATGCTGTGGACGCGCTTGGGCAGTCGAGTACTGATGGAAATCGGTCGATTTGAGGGCACCACTCAAGACGAACTCTATGATGGGATTCATGAAATTCCATGGGAAGATCACATGGATGTCGCTGGTACACTCTGGATTGACTTCACCGGGTTCTCCAGAGACATTCGTCATACTCAGTTCGCCGCTCGCAAAGCCAAAGATGCCATTGTGGACAGGTTTAGAGATCGATATGGTCGTCGACCGTCGGTTGATAAAGACGCGGACCTGCGCATACACATTCACTTACACCACGGATTGTTCACGGTCTCAATCGATTTGTGCGGTACACCTCTTCATATCCGAACCCCAGACAAACACATCACCGATGCCCCACTCAAAGAAACGCTTGCTGCCGCGATGTTGTACGCCAGTGGTTGGGACAAAGCCTATAAAAAAGGCATTCCGATGCTGGACCCAATGTGTGGTTCAGGAACCATCGTACTCGAAGCCATGGGCATTGCCTGTCAACGAGCTCCAGGACTCATACGAAAAGAGTGGAACCTGTTCCGATGGACGCAATTTGATCGCTCAGGTTGGGACACAGCCGTACAAAGAGCACAAGAAATGGCCCTACCCGAACCCAAAGCCCCCATCTGGGGGATGGACATTGACGCCAGCGCCATAGACTGTGTTCGACACAATGCGAAGAAACAACAGGTGCCACTGCCGAATCTGGTCGTTCAACCACTGAACCGTCTTTCCTTGCCCAAAGAACTCTCGTCCAATTGCCCAGCAGGTTGGCTTGTCACAAACCCACCATACGGTGAACGCATTGGCTCTCACGCCCACATTGAAGAAATTTACCAAACGCTGGGCGCTCGACTGGTGGAGCTGCCAAACTGGCGTACATTCTTACTGTGCCCACCCAATGACCTCTACCAAAAGACGGGGTACCATCGGACAGACACTCGAATCACGCTGTACAACGGCCCCCTAAAGTGTCGTTTATTGGAACTGGATATGGAGCGAACAACTTGAGTTCCACACAGTAGACCGTAGACGAGTGCTCTTATTCATCCGAACGAAAACCTCTTATGGTGTGTACAAGTTTGGGCAGTAGAGTCAACAACTGACCCCATCAATCATTCCATCGTTACCCATCATTGGACTGCAACAGCATTTCTGTTTGGACCGGTGTTCCACCCTCTACCTCAGATTTGTCTTCTGAATCCGATTCTAGAAGCGGAACATATTTCAGGTCCTCAATGGTAATGGCGGTGGTAATTTTTTCCTGCAATGCTACAACGTGACTGATCAGCCCCACTTGAACACCTTTGTTTTTCAACAGATCCAACGTATCGACGGCCATCTCCACATAATTTCGATCAAGTGCGCCAAATCCTTCATCAATCAACAATGTTTCAATGCTCATGTTGACTTTCCGCAAATCGGACAGCGCCAATGCGAATGCCAAAGATACCAAGAAGGTTTGCCCCCCTGACAGGGTCGTCAGTGGTCTCGAGCAACTGCTCTCCATTTTCACTTCAAAGTCCAATACAGGTCGCCCATCAACATCGCGTCGAATCTCCAACGTATACTCTGTTTGCATGGCGCTCAAGTGTTCGTTGGCGCAATGAACCAGCAACTGAAGTTGTCGTATTTGGGCATACGTCCGAAAGGTCATACCTCGACCCTTCCCAGGGTTTTCAACCAGATGCTTTTTTGAGTTGAGCAACGTATGCATATCACGCCATTGCTCAACCAATCGAGTCAATTCCTTGATCCGCTTCATTCTCTCGAGATTGTCCTCATACTGTTTTAACCGAATCTCAAATCCTGCGATCGCTTGTTCACATTCCAACTTGTCTGCCATGATGTGTCGACGACTGTCCTTGAGCGCGGACCACTGTTCAGTCCAATTCATATCCACATCAAACCATTGAATTGCCAGCGTTTCCATTTGAGATAGACTGGCTTGAAGTGACTCTTGAGCTTGTTCTGTCGACGCGCGATATTCGTGTTGCGTTGTTTTCAGTTCTTCCAACTCTTTTTCTAAAGTTTCTTTAATTTGAATATTTTGGTCGAGTCTCGCCTTTAGTTTCCCTTCTTTTAGAGACCAATTGTTCAAGAGTGTATTCCACTTCGTCCACGTGTTTTGTAAGTGCTCTTGTAGAAAGTGGACTTCATTGGATAGTTTTTCTTGCACACCACACTTGCTGTTGGTGACTTGATTGACTTCTTGTTTGAGTTCTTTTATTTCCTCTTGAAGTTTTTTGGCTTCTCCTTGGATGAGCGTACTCAAACTCTGTGCTCTCTGTGACTCCGAAGCCTGTTTCAATTCAAGGGTTTGTCTTTGAGTGACGATTTCATGGTGCTGAGACTGAATTTGTAGCAGTTTACTCAAGGAAGCAACCGCTTGATTGAGTCTTGCGCTCAACGCATCCAGTTCATTGCAAGTCGACTCTAGACTTTGCACCAACAATGCGGCGTCCTCTACAGTAAACCCTGCATTTTTGCCCAATTCATTGATGATTTGCTGAGACTCTGTTTGCTTGACTTTTAGATTTCGTTCCATCACCGCCAAATCATTGCTCAGCCCTTTTAATTGACGCTGATAATGGCCATTGTCAGACCTTCTTTCTGTTAACGATTTGGTGAGGATCTCAATTGTGTGATCAATCTCTGCCTTCTTCTGCTCCAATACTTTTTGAGCCGACAAAACCTTTTTGTGTTTGGTCGGATCAACATGGCTTTTGAAGGGATGATCTTTGCTTCCACACAATTCACAGGCAACTCCTTCTGTAAGTTCAAGCCGCTTTTCATGCCAGTAAAAATACACCTTGGCTTTTTCGAGTCTCTCTGCCAAAGCCTTTTGCTCTTCTTTGTTCGAGCGGCGCTTGCTCTCCAGTTCTTCTATCTGCTTTTTGTTGTCGGTTATCTGATTTTCCAGTTCGACCATCTTCTGTTTAATGTCTTGAATATCCCCACTGAGCCTCTTTTGGGCGGTGGCATGAGAGATAAAAGTTCTGCTCTTCCTCGTATGTTCTCGAAAAACGCGCTGCTTGCTCACAATTTTACTGCTGTAATCGGACAACGTTGCACCACCAACGCGAGATTCGATTTCTGCCAAGGCAGCGGTTTGCTCTGCTTCAAGAGCCTCAATATTCTCTGGATCCACTGCGCCCTTCGCTTTTAACTTTTTATTGAGCGACTGAATCTCCCGAGCACGTTTGTCCATTCCTTCGTTCAATGAATTCACTTCGTTGCGCTTGTTCACCAAATCTCGCAATCGTTCATTCAACTTATACAACGCATTTTCAAGTTTGCTTTTTACACCATCCAAACTTTCTAGATCTGACTTGATTTTACCGCCCTCGCTTTGTAGACTGTCTATTTCTTTTTGCTGGCGGACCACATTTTCATCAAGCTCTTTGATCTGTCGGGTTCTCTGTTTGTACAAACTTTGTCGCTCTTCGAGTTGTCTTTTGCAGTGCTCCCATTCGAGTCCCAACTGAACAGTGTGTTGCGCCGCCTCATACGCCTTCATCTTTTCTCTACACTTTTCTAAACTTTTCCTCGCGGTAGAAACTTCTGTGTCATTCATTACACCAATCAACTTGGCTTTTTCTTCCGCCAGTTCATCCCTGTACTGTTGACGTTTGAGATTGGCATTCATGCACAGTTTTGCCAAGTGTCCGGTACCGGTAATTCGTTCTAGCAGTTCTACACGATGGTTGTTGTTTGCCTTGATGAACTGACTAAACCCATTTTGTGGCAGCAAGATGGTTTGTTGAAAGTCAGCGTAGGACATCCCGTGCAAAGCTTTATTAAATGCTTCATTGGATTCTCTAGCGACTGTTGAGTCCACCATAATCTCTAAAAGGTTTCCCTCTTTATCCACACGGTTCAACTTCCTTCGTACTGGTTGTATGGCCCCTGTAGATTTACGCCCAGCACGATGCATCTCCCATCGAGCATGGTAATACTCACGAACACCTTGAGGATCCAGAACAGAAAAGACCAGTTCCGTCCAGCACTCTCCAGAGAGTTCGTTCATGATCCAGCCGACGGCATTGATATTGTCTCCTTGCGCCCCGCCTTGAAGTTGCGGTGTTTTGCCAAAGAGTGACAATGCCACTGCGTCAAAGACCGCTGTTTTACCAACGCCAGTTGGCCCATGAATTAGAAAGAGTTCGGAGGCGCCAAAACGCTCCTCCAAGTCAAGAATGTGGGTACCAACCAAGGATTTAATGTTGTGAATGCGAATGGTATGCAATTTCATAAGGTCGTCTCGCTAAATCTGCTGCTTGCTTCTGTTAAACTTTTCTGAAAAATGATCGAACAATAGGGTTCTATAGGTTTACACTTCACTCTTTTTTGAAACCAGTTCAGTAAAGAGTGCCACTTGAGAGTCGGTTGCCTCAACCCCTTCTTTGAACTGTACAAACTCTTTGAACAGTTCCACCGGTTTTAGAAGAGCCTCTGGATTCCCCATGTCATAATCAACATCTTCTTCCATGGCTTTTTCTGTCAGCCGTCCTTCAATCTTGCCTTTCAATGGGGGCTGAATGTTCTGCTCTGTTAAAGTTTTGACTACATCATTAAATCGCTGTGTGACACGGGCCGTACTTGTGGTTTCAACTTCCATATACAAAAATGGCGGTAATTCATCGGCAGACCACGTTAAATCTTGAATGTACTTTTCCATCTCAGACTCTGGTCCTTGCCATCGAATCATCTGACGCCAAACGGGTGCCAAAGCGGCTCTCGGCTTTGGTCTCTCAGTCGGGTCTCCTGACAAGTCAACAATCCAGACACCACGCTCAGAACCATCCTCAGCCTCTGCAATGCTACAAGGCATCGGTGAGCCACAATACCAAGCGTTGGCTTCCCCCCGCACTTTGTATTTTCGATGAATGTGCCCCAAAGCCACATAGGCATAGTCGTCACCAAAGATCTCTCCGTCCAGTCCTTTGTCAACAATGCGATGAATGGCCCGCGGCATCTCACCTAAGTTGTACTGTTCATCCATTGCCGTCAAATGCCCCATTCCAATGAGTGGTACATTGCCGTGACGCTGCTTTGCCAACTCTGCCATTTCACTGTATACGGACTTCAATGCTTTGCGAATCGTTGCGTGAGACTTTCCAACCTTGTCAGAAGTCCAACGAATTCCCAATCGAAATTCACTGATGTACGGAATGGCATTGACAACCGCACAGACCTCTCCGTCAATATCAATGGGGATAATCCAATCGTTCCAAGATTCAGAACGATTCTCCACACCACCCAAAATGTGTATACCCAAACGACGGGTCACAGGACACAACGCATTCAACTGTCCAGCAGAATCGTGATTCCCCGCTGTAATGACGACGTGAGAAAGGGTTGGAATGTCCACGAGTTGCTCCAGAAAATTGAAGAACATTGTTCTGGCAAATGTCGGTGGATTGGCGACATCAAACACATCTCCCGCAATCAACAAGACATCGACCGCTTCTTCTCTTGTGACGGAAACCAGCCAATCCAGCATTTTCTGTTGCTCATCTTCTCTCGATATTCGACGGAGTGCCAAACCAAGATGTAAGTCGCCGGTGTGTAAGATGCTAAGTGGACGGGGCATAGAAACTCCATGAAGGAAACGGATCCAACATTGTGAAAACACAACATGATCGAACTGAGAGGGTCGGAAAGAAAGGGAAAAGAATGGTAAAAAAGGCCGTCCTCTATTCATACAAGACTGGTCAAAATAGGTTTGTCTAAGTTTCGACTCACGCGAAGCCAAGTGGGAGTTCAAAGACACAACCAAACACTTATCTAGTATTGCATAAAATCAAAGCATGCCAAGAACATCGGACAGCTTTTGACCACACAAACAATACGAATTTCCCAATAACATTCGGACAACGAAACGAATTATTGACTGGCCTTTCCATCTACAAACGTTCTTCCTTTCCACGCCACTGAGACTTTCGTAGTTGATCGCAATAAAATCCAAATCAACAGAACATTCGCCAACGGGTGTGCAAGGGCAAAATGACCACTCCGACCATCTCGCCTTTCTTGTCTGTAGCGAAAGAGTGTCTGCAACCCAACAATCCCCCACAACCAAAGCACTTGACTCAGCGACAGCAGTCTCCAACCCAAAAAGGCATATCCAAACCCACCAATCACAGCCAATAAAAATGGCAGCAAGGCACATACAAACAAAAAGAGCGCCGCGCCAAATCCAGCGACTGGACTGCGCCCCAACCCCTCATATAAGTTCTTGGTGTACCCGTTGACGATTTCACCAAGCGAGCGGTACAGACGAACTCGAAAAGCCCACGGTGCTGGACGAACTTGTACAGCCATCCCGTTGCGCTTGACCACTTCGGCAAACCGAACATCTTCGAGCACTTGCGCACGTACAGACTTGTGCCCCTCTACACCAAAATATGCCGCTCGCTGAATTGCGATGCATTGTCCGTTGGCAAACGCATCCGGCTGAGAAATATCGTTCACTTTATCAAGGTCGACCGCGCCTCGAATCAACCATCCCACAGCCGGTATCAAGGTCCGTTCCCAAAACCCTTCCACAATCCACGTTCCGAACAAACTGAGCATCGAGAGTTCATTTGTCTGTACAGTCTCCACAATTGCTTGAATGGACTTCGGATGTAAACGTACGTCCGCATCGACAAATACCAGCCAAGCACCTCGACTTTCCTTTGCTGCTCTATAACAGGCCCACGGTTTACCGGCCCATCCAGTGGGTGGTTCAACGCCCTCTACAATTCGAAGCCGGGCATCACCATTGGCTGCTTGTAGCGCCATCTCACGGGTTCTATCTTCAGAGCGATCATCCACTACAAGCACTTCTAACTCTGGCCAGTCGACCGCCAAAGCGGCTTTAATACACTCTCCAATGTTCAATTCTTCATTTCTTGCCGGTATACAAATTGATACAGCCAAGGAGCCGGTCGGTTTGCTCTGGGGACAAACCAGTTCCCATTTCTCTCCCCACTTTGCCACCGCCAGCACCATCAATGACCACACCAGGGTTAAAAAAACCAAGTAGCCCACACTGAGGACCTGCCCTAGCCAAGGCTCACTCAGCATCTACCCTCCTCAAAGAGCCTTCAACAACTGCATACACACCTCTGTTGTCTTCCGGTTCTGAAACAGTGGTTCGCAACAATATGTTTTGAGGGTTCATTATCGTTTTTGTGTTTGTGGGCAACCACCGTCCGGCTGCGATCGCGACCCCCAAACCGACTACAGAATGCTCTCCCACACCACAGCCAATTAGTCCCAACGGTGCGGTCTTTGGCTTGTTGTTGTGTAAGACCTGAACCGCACCGGAAAAATTGACGTCCATCAAATATGCACCCCGTTTGACACTGGACTGCACCCCCATCAAACTTAATTGAACCACACCAGCAGCGGCGGCACTCTCATCCAAGACCGCATATTTAACCATCGCCTGTCTCTGCACCAACGCTCCCGCCGACAGTACAGCGCCCTCGACCAAAGCTAAGTCTTCTACCTGCACCCCATCTCTAAGGATTGAGCCACGGACAACTGCATTGGCACCAATCTTGACATTGTCGCCCAAGATGCAAGCCTCAACAACGGCCGTGGGGTGAATGAAACAGTTTTTGCCCTTGCGTACAAAGCCACGAATTAACTTTTTTGGGTCGGTACTCAACGAGAACAGCGCGGCACTGCCCAATCGAACAAACATGGACACGATGTTTTCACCAACCAACTCTCGCCACAAATACGGTCCCAAAGACAAAAGATTTCCCCAAAGCGTTTGTGACCAGTGCCCAAGCGGTATCACAACGGCATCGGTCAACGGCAAACTGACAAGTTGTACCCCCATTTCTTGCTGCGGGGCCGGTATGGCAACCGGATGTGTCTTCACATCCACCGTCAACACTTCCGCTTGGGCAAAGCGATCTACATTTTCCAGACAAGGCGTTGAGCACCAGACCATTAGCGGTGTACTATCCGAAAAAGCAATCTCTTCAACAAAGTTTCCAGCTGCCCCTTCTGCTCGCCACTGAAAATCCCCTTCTTTGCCTTCAACTGCCGCAAGAAACAACTCAATCGCTTGGTGACTGACGTGCACATCTTCACGAATCCACAACTGAGCGGTAGACTCTCCCCATTCTCCTTTGTTCAGTTTGACCGCCCAATCTTGCATCTCGGCCAGCGTCTTGCCCATTATGGGCAATTCACCGGCAGTGGCACAGAGACTTTCTTTCGGCAAAGGACTGGAAAATCGATTGGCAGTAAACATTGGGGCCTCTTGAAACATTCACCAAAGTTGTACAATGGTCATCTTTGACCAAACATTCTGACATGCAGATGGTTGAAAAGAGAAGTCTTTTTCCCCCAACACCGGAAAGACCTTCATACTGCGTTTGACACCTTTGTAAAAAGCATCGGGCATCAAGTCTGGGTCACTTCCGATTATCCAATAACGCACTCCACGCTTTTTGGCGACGGTCCGAACCTGCTCCACAAACTCCTCATCGGTTGCAGACTCATTTTTTCGCATGGCTTCCAATACCGATAGGCTAGCACCATTTGCAGGAAAGTTGAGCGTTCCCACAACTGGCTTACCATGTATCTTTTGACCCAACAATCCCGGCCTTCCTCCCGCCAGTGGATACATTGCAACAGCCCCACTCGGAGCATCTATGAGCACATCCAGTGCGTCGGTAAAACCAGTTTGTGCACAATCGGGCAAATGGCGCACAGGAGAGATAAACAACGCTTCTGTCAGTGCCAATAGAACAATTCCTCTTTGCACATATCGAGAAGCCCCTCGCTCCAAAGCATCCATGGATATCGCAATCAAACACACAATCGGCACCCAACTCAAGCGGTAGAGCAAAGAAAGGTGTTCAAAGAACGGCAACGACTCCAAGAGAAAATATGGCAATGGTATCCCGACTCGACCAGCAACGATCACGGGTTCACTGTTCCAGACAAGCACAGGTCCCATCGACAATAGCATACCAACAAACGCACCCCCCAACAGCCATCGTTGTTCTATGTGTTTGCGAAACCTTATCAGTGACAACAACATTACCCACCCAATATAAGCACTGTGTACAAACTGTTCACCAAAACGAGACACTTCCATAAAGTCTGGCGAATTGTATTGCCAAGGGACAATGTAGGTCAATGGATCTGCAGCACCAATCGTGCGTCGAACACTCTCCATCTCGGCATTGCCTTTAATCCGAACGATATTTCCTACGCCCTTGGTTTGTTGCAACACCCACCAACCATATCCACACCACACTGTGCCTGTCGCCAGTCCCGGAAGGATTGATTTTCTAAAATCGGTGGGTCTTCGAACAAGAGCCATGGTCGACGCCAACAGAAGAAAGCCTGTGAAGCCATACCACGATGTCAACACTACGGGCACTACACTCCACCACCCAAATCGATTGCCAGACAGCACATGTGACCATCCATATAGCGCCAGTAAAACCCAACCAAGTGACAACACTTCTGTAGAGCCATTGTGCAGGCCTGTTGTGACAACCACACTGACTTGCAACAATACAGCACTACACAACCTCGCTTGAACCCACTGATTTCGATCTTGTTGAAACCACGCACCGTGTAACAAATACATTCCAAAACCAATCGTTGCGACTTGACAATACAAAGCAACATTGAACAACAGACTGTCAGAGAAAAACATCGACAGTGGAAGCATCCAAATCAACGTGGTCCAGTCTGCTGGCACAACACACCCACCCGTAGGAAAGTTAATCTCAGAACTGCAAAGACCAGAATTGCCTTGTAAAAACTCCAACCCGTGTAGCAAGGCCCACCAACCGTTCCAAACATCTGAAACAGCCGCACCAACGATGGCATTCCCAACACTCAATACAGAAAAGAAATGTACCATCGGTACCAAAAGTAGAACGAGACACGCATCTCGACTGGGCAAATCAGACAACATTGACTACAAGATACTACGATTCAACCATTTTGACAGGAGTCCTACATGTCCTACCTTATGTTCCTAACCGCTCTACAAATCTCTGAAGCAAAGAAATCAAAAGGAACTGACGAGGCAGTTTCCCCAGCAAGTGTGGAAGACAAGCCGAGTAAAAAGAAAACCAAAATACAGAATGTCCCAAACGACAAAGTTAGCGAAGCTTATGCTGAAGCATTGATTGAGACCACCGGTAGAGGCTTCTCTCCGAACGCAATGGGGTTAACCTATGAAACGATCACGTTTGCAGCCGACAATACTTGGTCAGCAGAGGGGTTGGTCTCTATCATGGATGAAGAAATGGATTGCATTGAAAAGGGTACATGGATGATGGATCCTGCCCAGTCTGAGACCTCTACGAACATGACTTGGACCATTACCAGCACAGACTGTCCCTCGCGAGTAGCACCCATTGAAATGCGTCTTCAACTCATCTTGACCGGAACAGAAGCGGGCATCAACGCCAATTTTCGATAAACAGGCGTTGTGCCTACGCATCAAGGGCGATTAGGTTGACGCCCTATTCAAATACGGCTTCATTTGATATTCTGCTGCTCTAAACCCTTCGAGAGCCGCAGAAGCAATTCCACCTGCGTACCCAGCACCCTCTCCGATGGGCATCATGCCGGGCAACCCGGTGGCTTCCATATTTTCTCCACGCAAAAAACGCAGTGGGGCCGTCGTTCTGGTTTCAGGGGCAATCAAGACACCTTCCTCTCCCGCAAATCCACTGATTTGACGGTCGAAGAATAGTATGGCTTCTCGGAGTCCCTCTGCAATGGGTCTGGGAAAAAGTTCCCAAAGGTTGCTGGGGGTGACCCCTTGGGTAAAAGAGGTTCGGGGTAAATCTGTCGA
>CBFICN010000028.1:6583-27481 GCA_965661045.1 uncultured Myxococcota bacterium | reverse complement strand
TGATCCACGCCATCGTACCAAGTTTCGGTGGCCGCAGTGTTGATTGAGTCGTCGTCGTCATCGCAGTCGCCATCACAAGAACTTTCGCCATCGCCGTCAACATCCAAACCAGACACAGATGCGTCGGTGTCGTCACAATCCGTACCGCCATAGGCTATGTCGTCATCCCCATCTTGATCGTAATCGGAGAGCCCATCGCAGTTTTGATCAAAGCCATCTCCAGCAATATCGGTTTGAAACGGGTTGATGGAACTCGCTGTGTCGTCACAGTCCCCATCAACCAAGGTCATATTCGAGAGGGGGACACAGGCCTCTACTGGTTGCGCTCCGAAACCATCCCCATCATTGTCCAAGAAATACGATCCACCGGTGGACGAATCCACATTGTCATCCGCATCGTCAATCAAACCATCACAGTCGTTGTCAATTTCATCACACACCTCGACAGCACCTGGAAATATGGTTCCATAGGTATCCTCACAATCATCGTTGTTGTCTGTCATTCCAGAGGCGGCGACACAGTCAAACGTACCGGCTCCATCATCCACAAGATCCATGGTAAACTGACCACCAAATCCATCCCCATCTTGATCTTCGTAGCAGAGTTCAATTCCATCGCAATTCTGATCAACGCCATCTGCAGGCCCTTCTTCTTTCTCTGGGTGAATCGACTCGTCATTGTCATCACAGTCTCCTGCCACGGTGACGTTTTCCTCCGGCACTGCACAGGAAGCCAATTCTGTTTCTGGAGCTCCAAAACCATCGCCATCACTGTCGGTATAGGTCACATAAAGCCCTGTGACGTTGTCATCTTCGTCGTCTATCAAGCCGTCACAGTCGTTATCCCAGCCATCACATACCTCTTCAGCGTCTGGATTGAGTTCTCTGAACTCATCATTGCAATCATCCGCATTCTCGACATAGCCAAGCGGCAGTTCACAAGCGGAGGTTGAGTTTTCCGCATCCCCAAAGCCATCTCCATCTTTGTCAGCATAAAACGTCGACTCAGCAGAGGCTTCCACATCAGGGTTGTCATCGTCACAGTCTACACCGCCAGACTCGATCGAAGCCACTCCATCCCCATCTTTATCCGTGCCATCAACACCATCACAATTCTGATCGATTCCATCGCCAACCGTATCCGTGGCGCTGTCATTGATGGCGGCATTTTGATCGTCGCAATCTTGCGAGTCAACAACACCATCGTTGTCCAAATCGACTACCCCCTTCTCTTCCTCTCCACAAGCAATGGTGTGCAACAGACCCAACGACAACAAAACACGAGTGGTAAATGTAGACATCCTCTCCTCCAAATATCTGTATTGTATACTACGTAAAAAAGGAGAAAAAACAAAAGCACTCCCGAAGGAGCGCTCAACAGCAATGTCTCGATTCAACTACAACTTCAAGTTGTACTTGAGCGTTTGAGGTTTTGCACTGGCATCAAACGGTGGAAAGGTCATTTTTTTGAAGGCCGAGCGAATGCATCCTTCAAATTTTGAACCAACATACGGTCCTGAAGCAATGTATGCAGAACTTACCTTACCGTGGGGCTGAAGTGTAAACATCACGTCAATCGACTTTGGAAACGTACCGGTTTCAGAACGTTCTTGAACATAGCAGCCCTTCACGTCTTTGTTGTTTCGGATAATGATGTCCAACACAGAAACAGGAATGTCCACCTTCACTTCTGACGATGCAGATGCCGTCGGTGCCGGCTTTTCTTTTTTCTCATCCTTTTCCTTTCTTCCAAACAAACCTTTCTTATCGTCTTCCGGCTCATCCAATCCCAAATCTTCAAATTCGTCAAACCCCAAGTCTTCATTCAGGTCCTCATCCGGATCTGCCACGCGCGTTGTGTCGGTAGGGCGATTGCTGGGAACGGGTTCGTCATCAAAGTTGTATTCTGGTTCATCAGCGACTGCGTTCGGTTTTGTGTCCTGTTTTGTACTCAGGTAATCATTGGCTGCAGACAGCATCTCTTGTCGAGCCTTGGCGGCTTTGTCTGCATCTTTCACAACGGACTTTTTGGGACCAGTAGAGTTTGACGATTTCCGTTGAGTACTCGCTGCTTTGGCAACACGGCTATCCGTATCATCAGGCTTTACGTCCTCTTTTTCTGTCTTAACTTCTGGAATCATCAACTCAGGTTCACGATCTGTTTTCACTGACTCATCCACATCAATCGACTTTTCAACTGGAGTGGCAGAGAACAGCACAGCTCCTGCAGCCAATGCCACCAATCCAGCACCCCCAGCGGCAACAAGAGACTTTGGCCGAGAGAATCCGAAATCACTGGTCACCAGCCACAACACACCCATTGTCAACGAACTTGTCCCCAACACAAATGAGAGTTGCTCAACAAGTCCATCGGCAAAGTACACTCCAGCCAAAGCAAACAAGCCGATGACCATCATCCCTGCACAGAGTTGCAAAGACCCTCGCAAGCCCAACGGATCTTTGGACTTACCACCTGTAGACCTACTGCCTGTTGATTTGGACTGAGACTTTGAGTCAGTCGATGTAGATGATGATGTCGGTTTGGCGTCAACCTTGGGAGCCATTACAGGCGCTTCAAACGGTGTACTGCGTCGAATCGTGGGATCGCTGTTCTCTTGCTCATCAACTCGTTGTTCCATCGGCGGAGTTTGATTGGACACCGCTGTTTGTGGCTCACTGTCGATGGCCCGTTGACCAAAAGGCTTGCGTTCTTCTTCAACCAATGTTTTTTCATCTTCATGATTGACCGCCGCTTGCTCATTTTGAGGCTCAATCAGTTTACTCTTGAAAATGACGATTTTGTTTTGACAGCGACGACATGTAATTCGACTTCGCTCACGCTTGAGTTTTGCAACATTAATACTGTATGATGCAGAACAATTATCACAGGTAACATTTTGAAGCGTTGACATTATATCCTCCCTTTCGCCAGTTCCGGTACTCAATGCCACTCAACAGAGTGCAAAGTAAAATACGCAGGCTGTATCTTATATTGAGATACGTCAGTGATTTTCAAACGGTCTCTGGTAAACGTTGCACAATGTTCACTGTCAAAGAAATGTCACTGAAAACTTCCATCCACGAGGGGATTTTTCTCTCGTTTGCGTTATATTGTGCCCATTTTTCAAACCAAAGGTACCACCATGGCACAAACTGACATTCGCAACATTGCAATTATTGCCCACGTTGATCACGGAAAGACCACGCTCGTTGACCACTTGCTCAAACAAGCGGGAACATTTAGAGACAACCAAACTGTCGACGATCGTGTCATGGACTCCATGGACCTCGAACGAGAACGCGGTATCACCATTCTTTCTAAGCCAACGGCGGTTCACTACAATGGCGTCAAAATCAACATCGTTGACACCCCGGGCCACGCTGACTTTGGTGCTGAGGTAGAGCGCATCATGAAAATGGTCGATGGTGTTCTGCTGTTGGTCGATGCAGCTGAAGGTCCACTGCCCCAAACCCGCTTTGTGTTGGGTAAGGCATTGCGTCAAGGTCTAAGACCGATCGTTTGCATCAACAAAATCGATCGACCGGATCAGCGTGCCGATGAAGTCTATAGTGAGATCTTTGATCTATTTGTTGAACTCGATGCAACCGATGATCAAGCTGAATTCCCCGTGTATTACGCCTGTGCTCGTGATGGATATGCCCACACAGAATTTTCACTCGAACAAGGAGACTTGCGTCCCATTTTTGACGGAATCTTAGAGTATGTACCGGCTCCTTCCTTTGATCCAGAAGCCATCCCTCAATTCCTCATTACCCAGTTGGGCTATGACAAATATCTCGGACGTTTGACCATTGGACGCTTGTTCAACGGAACACTCAAGAAAGGACAACCCGCAATGGTCATCGGCGACGGCTTCACCAAGCAGGTTCGACTGTCACAGTTGTTTACCTATCAGGGACTGCAACGTGTGGAAGCAGAAGAACTAACGGCAGGCGACATCGGTTGTTTGGCAGGGATTGACGCCATCAGCATTGGAGACACCGTTTCAGACATCAATGAACCGCTGCCACTCCCACGCTTGGTGGTCGACGAACCGACAATTGGAATCACTTTTGGTACAAACAATTCCCCCACCAGTGGAAAGGACGGAAAGTTTGTCACAGGCCGTCAAATCCGTGAGCGCTTGCACAAAGAAGCCTTGCACAACGTATCTATCCGCTTAGAAGAAACCGAAAACTCCGATGCACTTCGAGTATTTGGACGTGGTGAATTGCAACTGGCAATTCTCATTGAACAGATGCGCCGCGAAGGTTTTGAAATGTGCATCTCCAAGCCCCAAGTCAAAATCCGTGAAGAAAACGGTCGCAAACTGGAACCATACGAACTTGCGACATTGGACTTTCCGGAAGAAAACATGGGTGCCATCTCCGAAAAGATGAACGAACGAGGTGGAACCTTGGTCGACATGAAACTCAATGACTCTGGTCGATACAACGTTGTGTATCGAATCCCAGCACGTGGGTTGATCGGATTCCGCGGGGAGTATTTGAATGCGACTCGTGGATTGGGCATTGTCAACAGCCTCTTTGATGGCTGGGACGACTATGCTGGAACCATTGCATTCCGACACAATGGCTCTTTGGTTGCTGACCGCGCAGGACAAACAACCGCATACTCTCTGTTCAACTTGCAACAACGTGGAAAGATGTTCGTTGGAAACCAAGAGGAAGTGTACGAAGGAATGATCATTGGCATTGCAAAACAAAACAACGATATGAACGTCAATGTTGTACGGGCAAAGCAGTTGACCAACATTCGCTCAGCTGGTGCAGACACCAAATTGATCTTGGCGCCCCCCATCAAACTGTCTTTGGAAAGTGCAATGGACTTCATTGCGGAAGATGAATTGGTGGAGATTACCCCAAATCACATTCGCCTTCGCAAGAGAATCTTGCAAGCCAATCAACGCTCAATCATTCGCGGTGAAAAGAAGAAAAAGAAATAAAAAGAACCACGTTTCTTCATGATGAACTTTCGGCAACAGACTATTCTTATTGTATGACGAGTCCGCTGCCGATTGTTGTATTGATCACCCACCATGCCAATGACATGTTGTGGTCGGCCATCGAGTCCATACTGCGACAACAGCAGTGGATAGAAGAGGTCTGGGTGGTCCACTCTCACGAACAGAGACTGTTCAATTTCGAATCTGTCATCGAACAACACACCCCCTTTCAACAGCGAGATGACCTTCGCATTCGATACCATTGGCTGGGCGACAATTTTGGATTTGCCACAGCCGTCAATTGGGCGCTGGAACAAGGGCGAGAAACATGTCGGCATCCACTGTTCATCCTCAATGACGACACCGTACTCAACCCACAGTGTCTTGAAAGACTTTGTAATTTTGCTTCCACGCGTCCAAACTCAATTCTTCAGCCAGACATTTGGCTCATGTCAACAGCATCTCAACGGGTTGAAAACTCTGGACACAAAGTTGCACTGGATGGCAGCAATTACCCCATTGGTCGAGGAAAAAAACCCATCTCTCAAGACGGACAGCAAATCCTCTGCTTTTCAGGAGCTGCCTTTTGGGTACCCCCAGCCGTGTATACCAAACCAGGGTTGACCCACTTGGACACAGACCTCTCTCCCTTTGGAGAAGATTTAGACTACGCTTTGCGCTGTATTCGCAGTGGTGTGGATATATTTTGTGTGCACAACGCCAGTTTACAGCACCGTTGGGGTGGGTCTTTTGGACGTTACAGTGCACAAAAAGTGAAGTGGATCGAAAGTCATCGCATCCAAAGCAAGTTCAGAAACTTACCTTTGTGGATGATCTGTGTTTCGCCGTTGAGTTCCGTGCACAGGTACCTAGGCAACATAGGCAATATGAGTCAAAGCCCTGTACCATCGGGCTCTACACTAACAGCCATACAAGCAACACTCACGGGCACCTTGCGTGGCTATACCGCGATACCAAGAGCATTGCGGAAACGATTTGAAGACAGAGCCGTTGAACCAAATCGTCTGTCCGATTGGGCGTTTACAAAAAAATGGTGGATGTTGCGATGACCTATGTGCGTGAACAACATTGTGCGATCATCATCCCTCATTACAATACGCCCGATGCTCTATGGAACTTATTGGACAAAATTCCTGCTGCACTGTTCAAGCAAACCCTGGTCGTTGATGATGGTTCAGAGTTTCCGCCCACCGACCTGCCCTGCCCCATGATCCGCCATGCCGACAACAAAGGCTATGGTGCCGCCCAACAAACAGGTTATTTACACTTCTTACACGATCCAGAGTTTGCGGACATCAAGCAGATAGCCATGGTGCATGGAGACGACCAATACGACTTCCACAGCATCTGGGAGGCCGCAACAGAATTGCATGCGCTACAACTGGGTTCGAGACACTTGCTGGACGATCCCATGCCCACATACCCTTGGTGGCGAAAGTGGGGCAACCATACATTGACCGGTCTCGCCAACTGGACCTTTAAGACTGACTACACCGACTTACACACTGGGGCTCGACTGTACAGCACCAAATTTCTCCACACGCTCCCCTGGGAAAAACTGTCCAACGACTTTGTCTTTGATCAGCAGCTTCTCGCAATTGCCATGCATCAGCAGGTCCCCATCGTGGAATTTCCAATTCCCGCAAACTATTCGGATGGTGTCTCAAGCATCTCTTTTCGTCGTTCGGTTACCTATGGCTTGGGCTGTATTCAAAGTTTGTGGGCGGCAAAACGAGCAAGGTTTTGAGCCAGTACTCGAAATCCTTCTTTGACGCCGTACCGAGGCATCGCAGACACGCCGCCCAAACATGCGGCTGACAAAGATACATTGACGTCTGCACCAACACACTGCGTTAACTGACGGTGAATCCGAAATTCACGTTCGACAAGCAGTCGTGTACGCCTTGGGTGAGAATGAACGACCACCGCCTTTGGCTCACAGAGCACCTTCTTTCCTTGGGACCACCACACATCTTCGGCAATTGACACCGCCGGTATGGGATGGGTCAACAAAGTCTCTCTTCGATACAGTGTGGCAACGTGATCTGTTTGAGAAACCTCATACACTGTCGATGAATTCGGTGTCCACTTTGCCAATTGGTCTTGGGTAAATTTTTCAGCTGTAGGGTATGGAATTTGACGCGCAATGACAGCATCACACTTGTTGTTTTCTAAGGCGGACACCAAAGCTTCCACACACCCCGGCAATGGAATCGCATCATCAACAGAAAAAAGTACATAGGGCGTGGAGATATGTTGAACGGCAACCGAGCGGGTTTTGCCATGCCCCTCCCAATTGACGGAACGAACCCGTACAGATTCCAAAGTTGGAATTTGCACAGGCCCATTTGTCAACACGTCTACACTTGCCTGCCGCGCAAAGGCATACAGCCCAATCGGCACCCGTCGATGTGTGGGGATGACTACAGTAACGTCTCCTCTAAATGCTTTGGGCTCACCGGTTAACAACGGAGACAGTTGATGGTGCTCGTCGTTGAGCAACAGTGCAGGTGAAATGTGAGCGATGGGCGTGCCGGTTTTAAGCGACTGCTCTAGCCGTTGACGCTCAGTCAAGCTCATTGTGCTTTTCCAATCGCCCGAGTGACTTCTCAACAGGATATTTTGCACGGTTGCGCTCAATTTTCTGATTGGTCACTTCCAACAAATCAATACCCGTTTGCTCACAGAAATTGAGCAAACAAATCAAGACATCCGCGGCCTCGGCTTCTACCTTGTCACGACGCCCTTTAACGGGTGGCTGAGGACCATCATCAGATGACCACAGGAACAATTCCAACAGTTCACCCACTTCAACCGACAACGCCATCGCTATATTTCTTGGGGAATGGTACTGTCCCCAATCTCGTTCTCGATTGAATTCTCGGATTTTGTTTTGAATTTGTAACAGAGTGGGCTTCGTTGTCATGTTAAACTGCCTTTCGCAAACAAGTAGAGAAAATGTGTACAACGTGGAGGACACATGCACAATGTAACGCAAGGATTGATCATTGCACTCACCACCATCGCCTGCTCAGGAGGCAACAAATACATCTCCGAGAGTGATTACGAAGGATACGAGTACACCGATACAGCCGACACTGGTGAAATGGATGATACAGGAGTTGTTGAAGAAACAGACACAGCAACCGATACGGACACTGAAGAAACCGACACACCTGAACTGTGCAAAAATGATTACCACCCCATCCATTTGACCGGTTGGAGCAAAACATTTACTGCCACCTACCAAGGTGCTACAGCAACGGCAATGGAAGAAGGCATCGGTGAAACAGAACTGAACGGTCAAACCGTCTACGCGTACAAAGACATCATGATCGCTCAAGAGTCCGGACTCTTTGGTCCGATCGAAACAGGTTGGAACACCACGGTGTACGTCGCCTGTGATTACGACAACCAAGAGGGCATGTTCATGTTGGCGTGGGCAGGTACCGCAACCCAAAAGAACTTCCTAGGATTTCCGACCAGCTATGAAGTGGACGCCACGCTGTCTCCCTATCGTCGCTACCTCTCTCCAGAGTTTGCTGTCGGTGCAGAAGGAAGTTGGAACTATGACTATCAGTTGAGCATCAATGCACTGGAAAGCAACTGTGCCGATGGACAAGACAACGACTTTGATGGTTCGGTAGATGCCGCTGACCCAGAGTGTGCAAATGGCACAACGGAAGCCGGTGGTGCGATGCCACAAAACCAATCCGAGCAAGTTACTGGTTCCTATTTGGATGCTGGTTTCCAAGAGATCACCATTTTGGCTGGAACTGCACAGTCACAAACTGTGACAGCGTACAAAGTAGTCAATACGGTGACCCAAACAGACCAGTTTGGACAACCTTCCGAAAGCTACATTGAGCAGTACTGGGTCAAAGGACTTGGCATGGTCAAAGAAGACTTTATCGACGGTGCAGGTTCCATCACCCTGAGCAAAGAACTCAGCGCGGTAAGCGGCTTGTCTGTTATCCAATAAGAATAGAACAGAGATACACTCTCCTCTCTCGATAAAGGCAACCCCGTGTTGCCTTTTTTCGGTTGGTGTGTGCAAGATGTCTCTCAAACGGTTAAAAAATGACAATAGTAAACTTTGCCCACATGTGTGTGGGAATTCCGAGTGGGATGTGAAATATGATGACATTGTTGACAGCTATTCTTTTAAACACAGCCATGGCAGAGCCTTTGGATCGCCCTTTGCGACCAACAACCCACCCTGCCGATCCTGCGCTGAGTGAAGGTGCGTTAGAAAATTTTCAGCGCGTTTACGTAGACCCAAATGAAGTCATCAAGAGCCTAAAGCCTTCCACAGAAGGAGAAGGACAGGGTCATTTGTACATTCGCAACGAATACAATGGTTGGGTAGACGTCACCGTTTCTGGTACAAAAATCGGACGCATACAACCTTTCACGACAGCCGCGTTGCACGACGTAGCCGCAGGTCAGTACACTGTGGAAATCGCTGTTGAGCGCGTTCAGTATGTCGATACAGAAAAAATTGACACTGTCGCAGAACGATTGGTCTTGTCTCCTGGAAACCCAAGCGCATCTGTGGCCGCAGATCCAAATTACACCAAGCCGGGTTTGCAAGACAATCGAGTCTATCCCACTGGTAAACTGGTTGGATTTTCTCTACCGATCGCTCAGTGAACCAGTCCTTGCTTGCGTCGATGTAGCGATAGACAGTACGGTGACTAGCCTCTCATGTACAGAACTGTATACACCAGTGTATACGTATACAACAGTGTATTCACCAGCATTTTGGGTTCGATGAGTGACAGGGATTTGGCTCAGTTTTATGGGGCTGTTGGGGTCTGGTTGTCGACCGTGTGAAGGGTTGGAGTGCATCGAGGAGACGACCAGTCGTGCGGTATTGGTCTTCGAACAAGCCAGTGAAACCAGCAGTGTGCGTTTTCAAGACAGTGCTTCATTGACGATCACGGCCAACGAACAGACTACCGGAGTATCGACCGACTGGTTTGTCAGTACACGTGAACGCACGCTCAACGATCTCCAGCATATATCCATTGGCACCACGGATGGAACACTCTACGAGATCCCTTGGCAAATTGGAGACGTAGAACTGTACAATCCAATGTGGGAACTCTCTTCCACAGTCAAACAGATGTGGCAGACTAGCCAATATCGAATTGCTTCGACGCCACAGGATTCTACCATCATAGAAGGCGGTGGAGGCATATACATCGAAGACAATGCAGGCAACACAGTCACGGTGCACGGTGAACAACGACTGGGCTATTGGCCCCA
This sequence comes from uncultured Myxococcota bacterium, assembly GCA_965661045.1. Taxonomy (GTDB): domain Bacteria; phylum Myxococcota_A; class UBA796; order UBA796; family UBA796; genus CAJWHX01. The sequence goes on along the minus strand of CBFICN010000028.1, from coordinate 17,222 downwards.
TCATCTTTGGCGCTGTGGCGACTTGGACTTAGACGGCATTGCAGACTGGATTGCAACCGATGTGGGCGAACAAAATAGAGGCGAGGTATGGTTGGGGCTCAGCACGGTGCTGCTTGACGCTTCAACGACACTGCTTCAGTCCAGTTTACCCAGTTTAAGAGGGGATCTCGTTGGTGAAGGGTTTGGTCACAGTCTGTTGTGCGATCGAGACTGGACCGGAAACGGACAAATTGACTTGCTTGTCGCCAGCCCGTTTGCAAACGTCAACGGTGTGTCCTCTGCTGGCAGAATTCAACTGTTGGAAAACAATGGAGGGGTTTTTTCTTCCGTAGACACCCTTGTGGGTTCTAGGGAACATGAATGGTTGGGGTACAGACTTGCGTCGGGAGACATTGACAACGATGGTCGTTTGGAACTGGCGGCAACAAATTTTGAACCTGAAAATACCACCGTTCGCCTTTGGACTTGGATTGGAGGTTGGAACGAGCGCTATACGCTCCGATCAGACAGAACAAACACCTTCTTTGGACACGACATTGAAATGGCAGATATCAATGGGGATGACAAAGACGACTTGATCATCGGTGAACCCTACTTCAGTGAAGAAAACTCAGAATCTGGATTGGTCAACATTTTTAAGGGCACCAACAATTTGCTCGAATGGACAATCGACGTTGACACAATCGTTGGGACCAAAGACTATGCTCACCTTGGATATTCCATCGATGCCATTGATGCCAACAACGACGGAATCCCAGACATCGTACTACAGTCTATAGCCCTAAACCAATAAAACCAGATCAATAAAAATTCATTGAATCAAAGACAGGTCTACCATCAACGCAAACGATAGTTTGGACTCTCTTTGGTAATGATGACGTCATGCACATGGCTTTCTTTGAGCCCTGCCGAGGTAATGCGCGTGAATCGTGCGTTGTCTTTCATCTCCGCAATCGTTCCACAGCCGGTATAGCCCATCGCGGCCCGCAAACCACCCATCATTTGATAGATATTGTCTGCCAAACAACCTCGATACGGCACACGACCAACGATGCCTTCCGGTACCAATTTCTTTCGACTTTGACTTCTGTTCTGCTGAAAATAACGATCCTTCGAACCTGCCTCCATCGCTTCAACGGACCCCATTCCACGATAGGATTTGTAGGTTCGACCTTGATAGAGCACCATTTCTCCGGGTGCTTCATCGGTTCCCGCAAACAAAGAGCCAATCATGACCACATCAGCACCCGCGGCAACGGCTTTGGCAATGTCTCCAGAATACTTAATTCCACCGTCGGCAATGATTGGAACACCATGCTCTTTGGCAACTTGTGAACACGCCGAAATCGCTGTCAGTTGGGCAACCCCAACCCCTGCAACAATTCTCGTCGTACAAATGCTACCGGGTCCAATCCCCACCTTGACAGCATCGGCACCCGCTTCAATACAAGCGAGCGTTGCTTCAGGTGTGGCGACATTTCCAATTATCAGCGCGACATTGGGATAGCGGGCTCGAATGACCTTGGCAACATCCAATACACCCTGAGAGTGGCCATGTGCTGTGTCGATCACCAGTACATCCACTCCGGCTTGAATCAACGCATCGGCCCGTTCTAAACCATCCGCACCCACACCGATGGCGGCACCACACCGCAACTGACCTTGGGCATCGCGCACCGCATTTGGATGCTCGGTCGTCGCCTGCAAATCTTTAAACGTAATCAGTCCTTGAAGGTCTTGTTGTGCGCCCACAACCAACAATTTCTCAATCTTGTGTTTCTGCATCAGTTGTTTCGCGTGGTCCAAACTCGTACCCGGCGCACAAGTGACCAAATCCTCTGCCCGTGTCATGACATCGCGCACCAAACGGTCTGGATTTCGCTCAAAGCGCATGTCACGATCGGTCAAAATCCCCACCAGTTTGCCATCATCGACCACAGGCATCCCAGAAATGCCGTACAGAGCAATCACTTGCTGGACTTCTGCCAAGGTCAACTCTGGAGACACAGTTACTGGATCCACCACCACACCAGTCATGGCTTTCTTCACCCATTGAACCTGCTGTGCTTGATCTTCAATCGACATATTTTTGTGAATCACGCCCAAACCACCGTTGATGGCCATTGAGATTGCAGTCTCATGCTCTGTGACAGTGTCCATCGCGGCAGACAACAACGGAATGTGCAAATCAATCTTTTGCGTCAACTTCGTATGTAAAGACACCGTATCTGGAAGGACTTCGGAATGGGCGGGCACCAACAAGACATCATCAAATGTAAGAGCCAAAGGAATATTATCAGTCAGCATAAATTCTCCTAATGATTCTCGAAAGTACCTTGGGAAATGTGTTTGGGCAATCGAAAAACAGGTGACATTTGGTTTGGTGAACAAAAATCCACACAAACAACGTATGGATTCAGTGTTTCTAGGTAAATAATCAGTTTTGCAATCCTTGATTTGTGATAGTATATACAAGATTGAAAACACACCCAATATTTATGGAGTCCGCAATGCGAACATTTCTGTCTTTGACACTGCTTACAACATTTGCCTGTGGCAAAAAACCAGGCTCTTACGAAATCAAATCTGCCAGCGAAGACGCTCAAGTAGACCAGTTGCGTGCACAAGCCGACGAACTGTGGCTACAACGCGCCGACAAAGACCAGTTGCTGAAGGCGATGGATACTTATGAGCAATTGTTTGCACAGAACCCGTCAGACAAAGAAGTCGCCGCCAGATTGGTGCGTGGATGGTATTTTTATGGCGACGCTTACGAAACAGAATTGGAAGCAAAGCGTGCTGCTTGGGACAAGGCCTTTACCTTTGGGGACAAATGTCTGGCACTGAATGCTGAATACGCAGCCACCATCGCTGACGGTGGTTCTCGGGAAGATGCCGCGGCACACTTGACCAAAGAAGATGTTCCCTGTACCTACTGGACCGCTTCTGCACTTGGAAAATGGGCAAAAGCCGGTGGATTGGCAGTCACGCTCAAGCACATTGGAACCGCTGAAGAGTTCATCAAAAAAGTGGAAGAGCACGAACCAACATTTTTCTATGGTGCAGCCAGTCGCTATTGGGGAGCGCTGTACGCAGGAAAACCCTCGTTTGCAGGACAGGACTTGGATCGCTCACAAAGAGAGTTCAAGAAGTCAATGGAAATTGCACCAGATTACTTGGGTACCCGCATCCTGTATGCCGATTACTGGGCAACCAAAAACCAAGACCAAATCGCCGTATTTGATGAAATGATCCAATACGTTCTTGAGGTGGACTTGGACGCGTTGGATCCGGACTTGCGACCAGAGAACGCTGCGGAAAAACGCAAAGCCGAAGCCCTGTGGGCACAACGTGCGGACAAGTTCTTGGATGCCCCCGAGCCTGCACCCTTGAGTGTAGAATTGCCACAACCCAAAATGGAAGAGCAAGAAGCGCAAATGGAAGAGCCATCTGTCCAAGATGCGTCCAGTGACGAAGGTGCTGTAGAAAGCCAGGATGAAGCCACTGAGGACACCCAAGCACCTGCCGTTGAAGACGCCGCGGAATAAGTCGCCACAGCAAACCGTTGTGTTGAATAGAATCACCATTTGTATGGAGTATGTATGAACAAAAATATCTGGATTAGTGGACTGATTGTTGGGTTGGGAAGTCTTTTGTGGGCTCAACAAAGTGATGCACAAGCAAAATTCACCATGAACTTTGGTACGGTCGCCCCGGCAGGAACACCGTGGTCTGACCAACTCGATGACATCAAGAAGCGCATCGAATCCAAATCAGAAGGCCAAATCAAGGTCAAACTCTTTTTGGGTGGGGCATTGGGTTCTGAAATTGAAATGATTCAAGACGTACAACGTGGCGAACGCCTTCAAGGTGGCGGGTTCTCTACGGGGGCAGTCGGTGAAGCGTTGGACATTCCCCTGCTTCAAATGATTGAACTCCCCTACCTATTCAACAATGAAGCCCAAGCCGATGCTGTATTGGACGACGTGCTCTACGAGCCAACCAAGAAACAGTTGGCAGAAAAAGGGATTGCCTTTTACTCTTGGACGGAGAACGGTTGGCGCTCCTTTGCCACCAAGGGAGACAGTGCACCGACCACTCCAGAAGCGCTCAAGGCCTACAAAATGCGTTCTCAAGAGTCTCCAGTACACTTGAACATGTACAAATCACTGGAGGTCCAAGCCGTCGCCAAGCCTGTTTCAGAGGTTTTGAGTTCGTTGAACACCGGCATCGTAACTGGTTTTGACAACACACCACTGTTCTCGCTTGCTGCGGGATGGTTGGAACCGGTGACCCACTACACACTCTCTCGGCACATTTATCAACCGGCCGCTGTGATGTACTCTCAGAGTTTCGTAGACTCCCTGTCTCCAGAACTTCAAGGCATCGTGCTAGAAGATCCGAAAGCAGAAGCCAACAAAGGTCGAACGGCTGTGCGAAAGCTTGAAACTGAGTTGCTCGAAACGATTGCCGCAATGGGCAAAGAGGTCGTGACGCTGACTCCGGAACAAACCAAAGCCTACCGCAAGGCTGTTCGGGGAAAGACACACGCCGCATTTTTGCAAAACAACCCTGAAATGACTGAGTTGTATGGTGCAGTAAAGGCCAAAAAGAAGTCACTCAAATAACTTTCCACTTAGAGGGGACCGAATGTCTTTTCTCTTTTCAAGCATGGAATCACTGGCATCGTTGATCGATGCCTTTTCCAATTGGGTTTCTCGTACATGGTCAGCGTTCAAGGATGGACCACTGACGGAGATCATCATCTTTATTCTGTTGACGGTCACTGGATTGTGGATCATTTTGGAAGCGCTGGCTGAAGAGTGGGACAAGTTTTTGGCTTTCTTGGAAAAGTCTCTCATCAGTGTCGCACTGCTGGTAATGGTTGCCCTGTCTTTCCTTGACTATCTTCGACGCGAGGTTTCCTTCGTCGATTTTGAAATCGAAGGTGGTGCCAATGCTTCTGTGGTGTTGATGGTTTGGGTTGGTTTTTTGGGTGCGTCTCTTGCAACACGTCAAAAGAAACACTTAGCGGTTGATGCCACAGATAGAATTTTGTCTCCCAAAGCGGCACGGGTTGCCAAGCGTTTCACCGCGTTGGTGGCTGCGACTTTTTGCTGGCAGTTTGGTGGACACGCTCTGGGGATGGTCGAAAGCAATCTCTTGGCTGGACTGGGACAAGATGCCCTTCCCTTATGGGCCATTGCCGAAGGCCCCGTCAATACAATCGGTACGTTTCTGTTCAACACCAATCACGATGTTGTATTGCCAGTCAGTATTGTTGCACTGGTGGCATGGGTGGCTGCGATTCGATCCAAACTCATACCGAATGCGCTACAAACACCTGTTGGAGCCCTTCTGCTGTTGGTGGGTGGGCTGTCTTGGATGGGAAGTCAGTGGAACCCAAATCAGGCAGATGGCTCACAGTATGCCTTTGCTGAGTTTGGCGTTGAGAGTACAGAAGAAGCATCGACGGACAACAACGATGCCTCCAGCATTGCAGATTTAATTGCTGAAGACACTGGTGAAGCCGAAGAAGCACCGAGCATTGCCGATCTCATCGCAGAGGACACCGGTGATGAAGGAACAGACAACAATGAACCGGCCGAAATAAACGCTGATTTGGCCGCATTTTTGGCAGATACACAAAGCAGTGAAAAGTTTCCTCTTTGGCTGGCCCAGTCCATTATTCCATTGTCCTTCTTCTTGATGTCGTTGCGCTTTTTGGCGTTGGGTCTATCTGGAAGGTTTGAATCGGATGAAGAAGATGGAAACGAAGAAAACATCGCGGCGGCAGATGTCACAGTGGACAAGGATGTCGTGGTCAAGAGCAGTACGGTTGGCAAAGGTGCCCGCGATTTGCTGTTTGCAGGTTTGTTCCCGGGTATTTTGATCGGTTTGTTTGCGGCTTGGGGCGGAACAGCCTCGTTGGGATGGGTCATCTTGATCGGTGCGGTGTTGTTGGTCCTTGTGGGCTCCCCGCTCTTTCTGGCAATTGGATTGGCTTCACTGGCCTGTGTGACCCTCATCCAAGACATTTCCGCCTACAACATTGCCAAAGACATGTACGAAGCCGTAAAAAAAGAAGAACTCTTGGCGATTCCATTCTTTGTCTTGGCTGGAAACCTCATGACAGAAGGCACCATCGCTCAGCGACTGGTAGGGGTTGCTCGAGCGGTGATGGGACGAACTCCCGGAGGATTGGGTCTAGCATCAATTGCCGCCTGTGTGATCTTCGCTGCCATTTCTGGCTCCTCACCTGTAACGGTCATCGCTGTGGGTTCGATTATGTTCCCCATGTTGGTAAAAGAACGCTATCCGGAAAATTACTCGTTGGGGGTGTTGACTTCCGCTGGCTCACTTGGCATCATCATTCCGCCCTCCGTTCCAATGATCATCTATGCCATCATGGTCTCTCAAACGTTGACCGCTGTCGGAAAAGAATACATCATTCCGGAGACCGGTTTGCTGCCCGGTGGTCTCGACCCCACACAAGTCTTACAGGTCTCCCCGACAAAACTCTTTATTGCTGGGGTCCTTCCGGGATTGTTCATCGCTGGAACATTGGCCTTGTATACACTGTACCAAACACGTCCCACCCGCAAAGACATCGACATTGTGATACCAAACATTGAAGGTGGCTATTGGGAGAATCTGTTTCGCGAAATTAAAAATTCCTTTCTGTCAATCATGCTTCCTGTCCTGATTTTGGGTGGTATCTACGGCATCTTGGGTCCCTTAAAATTCACCGTCACCGAAGCCGCTGCCGTTGCTGTGGTCTATGCACTGGTTGTGGAGTTGGTCTTCCACAGAGAACTGAAACTGAGCAAACTACCAGACGTCCTCAGTAAGTCGGGTGTCATGATGGGGTCTCTCTTTCTGATCATCGTGTTGGCAATTGCCTTCAACAAATTTTTGGCAGAGCAATACATCCCGCAAAATGCCGCTGCTTGGATTCAAGCCCATGTCAATGCAAAGTGGCAGTTCTTACTCTTGGTCAACATCTTCTTGCTCGGACTGGGGTGTGTGATGGACATCATTTCCGCCATCTTGATCGTCGCACCACTGCTAGCACCCATTGCCCTCTCCTATGGAATACACCCCTTACACTTCGGAATCATGTTCATCGTGAATCTGGAACTGGGATACTTGACTCCACCACTGGGCATCAACCTATTTGTGTCGTCCACGGTCTTTAAACGACCGGTGATTGAGGTCATGAAAGGATCGTTGCCCTTCTTGCTACTGATGATCTTCTGCTTGGCTGTGATTGTCATGGTGCCCTTCTTGTCACTGGCATTGATTTGACGTTAGTCTAGAGTATACACGCCTTGAAAGGCAAAGGAGAACGCATGAAAGTGTTGTGGACAAAGTCCGATGACGGTACCAAAATACGATTGGGACGATGGAACGAAGACGGTGACAAAAATCTATTGTTGGTACACGGTTTTGCTGAACATTTGGGTCGATACCAGCACATTGCTGAATTCTTCGCCCAAAAGGGCTGGCGGGTCACGGCTGTTGAGTTTCGTGGACACGGTGAAAGTGGTGGCAAGCGAGGCCACACAAACTCTTGGATGCAATATTGTGAAGATTTACAGGCTGCCATGAGCGCCGTGGGTGGTCCAATGGTCATGGTTTCTCACTCAATGGGTGGACTGATCACCTTTTGGTCGATGATGCATTCACTCGCCCCACCGGTCAAAGCCTTTGCCATCAGCAACCCACTGCTTGGGCTCTTTGAAAAGCCGTCTCCGATCACCGTCGTCGTGGGTAAACTCATCTCCAAAATTGCGCCAAAGATGAACCTGCCTGCCGGAGAAGTCAACTCCCAGTGGCTCTCACACGATCCTGAAGTGGAGAAAGCCTATCTTGCAGATCCATTGGTATACAATGAATTCACCGCTCGCTGGGCTGCCAGCATGTTGAAAGCCATCGACGAGGTACATGACTACGCCCCCAAATATACCCAAACAGTTCGGTTAATGTTGGGTGGGGATGATAGAATCTGCGACCCCGATGCTGGACGAACCTTTGCCAAATCTTTTGGTACACAAGGGGGTGGCTCCATTGATGTCATCGAATATCCCAAGTGTTATCACGAACTGTTCAACGAACTCGAGAAAATGGATATCCTTGAAGCCACCAATGAATGGCTGGAAACACAGTGGAGAGAAGCATGAGTCAACAACGCCTGATTGAGATTCTGAAAGAAAAATCGGTCAAAGTTGGAACGTTCACCTTGGCCAGTGGCAAAACCAGTGACTTCTATGTGGATGCCCGTCAAACCACCCTCTCTAGCGAAGGCGCATTGGTGATTGCCAATCTCTTGTTGGAACGGTTGCACCCAGATGTGGTGGGCATTGGTGGGCCGGTAACCGGAGCAATTCCCATTGTTGGCTCAACGATTTTGCGAGCTCAGCAACAAGGACGTTCTCTCAGTGGATTCATGGTGCGCAAGGAAGCAAAGGGACACGGTACTGGCAATACGGTCGAAGGACTCGGTTCATTGCCTGCAGGCAGTAAAGTTTGCATGGTCGAAGACACTGTCACCACTGCTGGCTCATTGGTCAAAGCGATTCGATTTGCTGAAGAGGCGGGTTTGGAAGTGGTACAATGCATTGCCATCGTCGATCGAGAGGAAGGGGCACAGGAAACCATGCAGTCCGCGGGCTTTGTTCTGGAAGCACTCACAACAAAAACGCTGTTGATGTCCTAAATCGATGAACGTGAAACGACAAAAGGGACCACGCAGGTCCCTTTCTTGTTTTTTGTATTGATGTTGATGCTGTCACCGACTTATCTCTGCTTAAGTCGCATCCACGGAACTGTCGTCAACAGGCGCATCGCCAACATTGGTATCCACATCGTCGACATCAAGTTCAGCCGATTCGACCAACGCCACTTCTTCTCCTGGCAACGGTTGATTTTGCAACTCTTGATAGAGCAGGTAGAAAAATACGATTTCTCCAAAGACTGGATAAAAAGCGATGATCACACCATCTTTGAAGAACTTCCAAACCAAAGCCCCTTTCACAAAGAAGCCAGCCGCCTCACGATTGGGCAACTCTTTGAAAATCAAAGAATCAAAGGGACCATCCATGTACGCCACAAAAGCCAACAACAAAACGACCACAAACAAAATCCCTGGAATGAACCCTGCATACTCTTCAACATAGGGATACTTAAAATAGGCCATCAAACGGGCAGTAAAGGGCACGGCGACCGCAAACATCGGAATGATGTTCATTGTTTCAGGGAAGAATTCTAGATACACCCCCGCCGACCAGGCCGCAAAGTACAAACATTCACTGAAAACAATCAGGTAAAACCACGACACGAGGTAATGACCGGTAAACACAAACAAGGCCGACGATACATACCGTGGAAAAGGTGTTGAAGGGGTCGGTTGATCATTGAAGTTGATCATTTTTGTAAAGAACGTTCGATATTCCCCTTTGAACAAGTGATCCCGCACCAAGTCTTCGATGATCCGCGTGGAATACATATTGGTCATGATCTGGGTAAAGAAGTTGGTCAGCGTAAAGACCGCCACAATACCAATCCCAATTCCCAGTACAGTCAGCATCCCAATGACGAGTTCGTTGATTCCATCGAGTACCTTAAAGAACGCCAAGATGAGCCCCATGTCGTGGACGACGATGTTGTATCCATAGAGCCACACCAACACCACCGCAATGCTGACATACATTGTCTTTTTGGCAGATGCACGGATAAGTTCAGCCTCTGCACGGGTCATGGCAGTACCAGATTGTGAAGTGTCTGTTTTCTCTTCATTAGATGACATTTTTCAAAGCCTCCGAACTCACCAGCATAAACATGCCCATGATGACAACAAATGAGAGGAGCCACTGAAACTTACTGTGGCGCCAGACAAAAATCCCTTCCAACGGGTTCAGTGGAAAAACCTGCACCATTGGGTACAACAAAAATGCATCCGAGCAAAAGAGTATCCACGGCTGATTGGTTTCTTTCCAGGTCAACCACAACACCATGGCGATCAATGTTGGAACGATCAAGCCACCCAATGCAATTTGGGATCGCTTTGCTGGCGTGGTATCGATCACCACATCTGAAGTCAGTGGCATAAAAGAGAACGCACCGGCAAAATAGAGTTGAATTCCACCGCCAATCCATTCTGTTTGGTGATCCATGATGACTTTTCGCATTCGACACATCGTCGACTGCACAAAGAAAATGACCCACAAAGGAATGACCATGATTGCGCCACCAATCCAAATCAGAGGTGACGCCCATGCCGTTTTGCCCGGAAAGGGAGCGTAGGTCATCAAGTAGTCCACCCATTCAGACACCGTCGGGTCACCCGATGGCTCTTCTGCATAAATGTCATTTGGATCAGCCAACAGTTCACCAGAACGCTCAAAGGCTTGCGTGAACTCGTAATTGGCATTGATGATCTTGTCCTTTACAATTTGGAGTTCGGCCTGGAGAACATTGCGTTTGTCACCGTCGCGCTCCATTTTGAGTGACAACATCAGTTCATCTTTTTCGCTTTCTGCAGACATCAACGCCTGTTTCTTTTGCCAAGCCTCGATGGCTGGCTTTTTCATGCGCTCTTTGAGTTCTTGTTGCTCTCTCAACTCTTGGGCCTCTCGAG
>CBFICN010000028.1:0-6573 GCA_965661045.1 uncultured Myxococcota bacterium | reverse complement strand
TTGCAAAGGGCTGGCCAAAGCCAATCACAATCACCCAAGATACATACAGCAAACCCGATGCAAACATCATACTTTTCAGGTTTGAAGCGCGGGCTTTCCTTTGATCGGCCGCCAACTGCTTCGCCGCATCCTTTGTCTTTTGACGAATCGCCGTCCGGGCAGCATTTTTGATGGCCCCTTTGAGCGAGGCACGAACACCGGCTCTAGCAGATGTGCGCACGATGGTTCTCAAAACGGTTCGAGAGACTGTACGGAACACAACTGCGAGTGCCAATCCAGCGCCTGCAGCCCCTTCTCTAGCCTCACCATGTTCAGAGGTGAAGGCATCGTATCCATGCTCAATGTAAATCATCGGCAACAGAAGAACCAACGCGCACAAAAATAGTGCGATGCCCCTCTCTACATTTGATTCTTGTGGTTCGATGGGTTCAGACATTCCAACTCCAGGGTGTCACAAATCTAAATCAGTTAGCAACCTCCCTTTTTACCCTGTTGCGCGCTAAATTTCCACCTTGAAGATGGTTTATACGACCATCCCCGTTAGATTGCAGTGTCTGATGAGGTTCTATGTCCGATACCCCACGCTCCCAATTTTATGCTGCCTATTTATTGTCGGCAGTCAATGTACTGGGGTACAGCATTTTAATCCCCGTGTTGCCCTTTGTTGTCGAACAATATGGGGCGCCTGAGTGGGTGTATGGTTTACTGCTGTCGACCTATTCCTTTTGTCAATTCATCGGTGCGACCTGGTTGGGTAAACTCTCAGATTCCATGGGGCGAAAAAAGGTATTGTTGTTGTCTCACAGTGGCACTTTACTGTGTTGGCTGGTCTTTGCAGGCGCCTACTTTTTACCCACCACACCGACTGCAATTGGATTGGCCTTACCGCTGACCATCATTTTGTTGGCACGTGTCATTGACGGCATCACCGGAGGGAACTCGGCAGTTGCGGAAGCGTTCGTGTCAGACATCACCACGCCAGAGCAGAAGAAGACCATTTTTAGCACCTTGGGTGGGGTCGCTGGATTGGGCATGATTGTTGGTCCCGGCCTGGGTGGCTTCTTCGCTTCGGGTGAATATGGATACTTGGGAACCGTCATTTTTGCAGGATGTGTGTCTTTGGTCACGCTTGGGTTTATTGCATTCGGAATGCAGGAATCCTTGCCCCCTGCCAAAAGAAAAGTCAGTGCAGGTCCACCGTGGTGGCACAATCTCAATTTAGTACGTCGCCTGTCGAACCTAGAAGAGGCTCCAATAGTCAGAATGACGCTCTACATCAAAATCTTGTTCAGCGCTTTGATGAGCATCTATGTGTCAACAATTGTTCTCTTTGTGATTGACTTATTCGGTCTCAACGAAAAGCAGTTGGGGCTGTTTATGCTGATGGTGGGCATCTTCTTGGCGTTCAACCAAATGGTGGTGGTCAAAAGAATGATGGCACGTTGGGGTTCGGCGATCACTTTACAACGGGGAATGGCACTGGCAAGCGTCGGATTTATTCTCATCACGCAAACCAATTCGATTTGGGTCTACATCCCTTTGTACTATCTACTCAATCTGGGCATTGCAATGTGCATTCCCACGATAAACACGCTCTTGGCTGAACATGGCAACCCACAAAACATGGGGGAGACCATGGGCATCTCCAACGGAATTATGTCTCTGAGCTATACATTCGTCCCTATTGTGGCAGCCTATGTGTATGGAGAGATTGGACACCCCATCTACTGGATATCGGCTGGTTTGGCTGGAATTGGCAGTCTCTTTGTGCTGTCCGTCCAGAGACGGTTCTCGACACCGTAAACCAAAATACCCTGTATTGATCAAGCATAGTCTTCGAGCAAAGCCAGCATTGCCACAAATGGCAGACCGAGAACCAAAATCCACTTGGGAGCGGTGCTGTATAGAATCTCTTGAGAATAGATACGCCCAAAGTCAATTACCTGTCTACGATTCTGCCAACATTGCCGTACAACCACCCCAGCACGCACTGGAGAAAAAGGAAAGAGTATCAAAACGCTCAACACAATGGTCGATATCAACACTGTGACGACAGAAACCAACACTTCCACGATCCAAGTCAACATACCACCTCCAGAACTGCCTTCTTGCAATTAGAAACTGTCTGACTGGATATTATGAGACATTTTTACAGACATTTATAAACAAAAGGACCAAAATTCATTCAGTATAGAGTTTGATCCGCTCTTCCAAGCTCCAATTCGGATCCCACTTGGGCGTGTGACAGGACGTACATATGGACTCCAATACGCACACAGGACAAGAATCTCCCAATCCAACAATGTTGTCCGGAGAAGGACTCTCTGCATGGGCCTCACCGGCACCATGGCAAGACTCACACCCTACCCCCTCATCGGTCCGGAAGTGATCAACCGACAGGTCGTTTGTGGACATCATGGACGAGACCTCAGTTGGGGTTGCGTGACAAGTCAAGCATCCTGTGTCCTTCCGCTCTTTGCGCTTCAATGTCTGAACAGCCTTGCTGTGTGGATCCTCTGGATGGATACCATCATGACAGGACATACACCGTTCACTGCCCACTGTCCTTCCCTTTGGGAAAGACAACAACGGTTTTTCTGCGGTACCGTCGCTGATCTCGTCGATGCGTTTTTGAACGTCCGCATCGCTCATTCCAACGGCAGCAAAGTGATCAATGTGGGGCAACCCTTTTTCCACCGAGAAATGAATGGAATGCTCTTCGTCGTGACACCCAACACAACTCTCTTTGGCGTCGACTGCAGTACCGTCGTGCCCTCCACCAGCCGAATGACAGGACTCACACCCAACACCGGCCAATGGGGAATCGTGGTCTCCAAGTTCAAAGCCTCCTTGTTCACCCATACCAACAACGTGGCAACCCACACATTTGGGGTCGTCAACCTTGTCGATTTTGTACAGCGTATAATAGGCTTGAGCGTGGTGGGTCATCATGTACGACTTCCCTTCTTCGACGTGACAGGAAATACAAACGCGATTGCCTTGATAGCCATCAAAGTGCTCAAAAGGTTTGGTGGGATCGCCATTGCACAATTTAAAGATGCCAGCCATGCCCCTACTGTAGGGCAAATACATGTCGGTGAGTAAGACGGTGCTTTGACCGTTGGAATCGGTATCCGACTTTTCCGATGCTTCTTCCTCTGTAGAATTTTCAGTGGGTTCCATCGGTTTGGTGACGTATACATTGGGGGTTGCCCGTGCCCCAACCGCTTGAGAAAAGAGTCCGTCCACATCGTGTACAATCGGAAACTCGACACCGTAGGCCTGCTTGAATGCCTTGACCATATCCGGAGAGGAATGTGCCGACGCAACCCCCACCCACTGAACATCCTCAAACGCTGTCGACAACGCCTGAATCTCTGGAATGACGGCTTGACAGTGGGGACAAGTCGGCGAAAAATAATAGAGCGCCGTTGGTTTTGTAATCAACTCTCCCACAAGTGTTGGCAATTCAACGGCCAATGGGTCTGCTGGGTTGAGCACTTGTCCAGCACCCGAAGCGACAGGACCGGTGCTCCACCCTTCTGGGTTGGCAAATGCTGGTGCCAGTCCAAACATCCAAATCAACCACCAAACAACTGCCATCATGTTTTGATTCTCCTCAAAAGCCTGTTTGCCCTAGAGAACTCTAGGACCAAATGAGATATAGACATCATATCATGTTTCCAATTCCTTCTGTATCACAACGTACACGAGAACGGGTTTGTAGACCCTTCATTCAAGGTTTCTCCCAGCAAGCAATGCGCGTCGCGACGGAAGACCCCGCCTATGCAGGTCCACGATTGAGTCGTTGGTTTCGAGAACAGCGCAAACTGGGATCTCGCGATCGCAAAATCGTTTCTGAAATTGTCTACACCCTACTTCGCTATGAACGCTGGTTCGTTGCCATGAACCTATTGGATGCACCGTTGCATAGAGACAGCGACTTGAGCAAGGCTTTTTACTGGTTGGAACAATCGACCGATGATGTCTCGTTGGCAGACACCCAATTTGATCTGTGCACCCACCTGTCGCTTCCAGACTGGATGGGGGAACACCTAAGCGACGTGTCCGACCCATTCGCATTTGCTGCGCACCATCAACAGCGCGCACCTCTCGACATTCGGTGCAACCCAAGCGTCCTGTCTAGACAACAATTGCAACAAAAGTTGCATCACCGTGGGATTGATAGTTCTCCGATCACCGGCACCACCTACGGTTTAAGGATCGAGGGTTCCGCAAACCTGATGGGAGAACCGCTGTTCGCTCAAGGGGCTTTTGAAATCCAAGACGCCGCCAGCCAATATTTTATTGAAGCCTTGCAGCCGACAATCCAGCAACATACCACCGTGCTCGACTACTGTGCAGGAGCAGGTGGAAAATCCTTGGCTGTCGCTGCCTTGGGTGCCACCGTCTACGCCCATGAGCCACGGTCCAACGCTCTGAAACAGTTGCACAAACGGGCAACCCGCGCGGGACACCGCATCCAGACCTCTCTACCAACAGAATCCGTGGACATCGTCATCGTCGACGCCCCTTGTTCGGGAACTGGTAGACTGCGACGCGAGCCCACCGTTCGTTGGAAATGGCAAGCCCAACCGCCGCTGGACTGGGTACCGGTTCAAGCCAACATCTTGAAAGAGGCTGCCCAATACGTCAAACCAACCGGACTGATTGCCTATGCCACCTGTTCCATTTTGCCCCCTGAAAATCAACACACCCTCGATGGTTGGCACGCAGAGCGACACACCATCTATGGACAGGAACGCAATTGCGACGGTTTTTCTTGGACCCTATTTCGACAGGAGACCCCATGACGCCCTTTGGTAAACAGCTCCCCCACCTCAGCACTGCCATTCCCGGTCCTCAGTCTCAAGCGTGGATTGATCGACTGGCTTTGAGGGAATGCCCGGCAATTACCGCTCGACGGGCTCGACGCGCACAAAGTTTGGGCACCGCCAAAGACGACCCCATCGTCTGGCACGAGGCCAAAGGTGCCAACGTCCGAGACGTGGATGGCAACGTATTCGTCGATCTCACCGCAGGTTTTGGGGTCGCCGCCGTCGGACACAGAAACCCCACCGTCGTCGCAGCAGCCCAAGCCCAATCAGAAGTCCTTCTCCACGCCATGGGCGATGCCTTTGCCGATCCCAAACGGATTGAACTGATGGAGAAACTGGCGGAGATCAGTGGACTGGACCGTGCCATTTTGGGGTGCTCTGGTTCTGACTCGGTTGAAGCCGCCATTAAAACAGCACGGATGGCAACAGGACGCGACAATATCCTCGCCTTTGACAACAGTTACCATGGACTGGCATTTGGCCCCCTCAGCGCCTCCGACTACAAATCTGACATGTTTCGCGGTCCATTTAAGGGACAATTGGGTCAACACGTCCAACACGCCACCTTCAACGGTGCATACCCATCTGACCTGACCGACTTTGCAGCCATCCTGATTGAACCGATTCAAGGACGCGGTGGCGTTAGACCTGCAAATAAAACGTGGCTCCGTGAACTGATTCACACCGCTCACCGAGATGGATGCGTGGTGATCTTCGACGAAATCTACACCGGATGTGGACGAACTGGACGCTGGTTCGCCTTCCAACACCCAGAACTTGCCGATGCCCAGCCCGATCTTGTCTGCATTGGTAAGGCAATGGCGGGCGGATTCCCCATCTCCGCCTGTCTGGGTACCGCAAAGGTGATGGACGCTTGGGGTGCCTCCAAAGGCGAATCGATCCACACTCAAACCTTTCTGGGCAACCCAATGGGCTGTGCGATGGGATTGGCTGCACTTTCAGAAATCGAAAGAATCCAACCAGAACTGGACGAGAAGATGACCTGGCTCCAAGCCGAATTTGACAGACGTGGCTACACCGTCCGTGGGGAAGGCTTCTTGTGGGGTATTCAATTGCCCGACACCCTCACCCTCTCCCGAAAACTGATGGAACTGGGCTACATCATCCTGCCGGCCGGTCCCAACTGCGAGGTGCTTGCATTGACGGCTCCGTACACGATTACAAAAGAGCAGTTGGTTGGCTTTTTGGATGCGTTGGATGGGTTAACTCAATCAACATCTTCTACCCGACAGGTTTGGTAGCAGAGCAAGATGCCCTATGAACCCATCAACATCTTTCATCCGACACGATAAGATCCTGCACACCACCCCATGAATCTCCAAACACAAACCAACACAGTTTCAAAGTTGAGAGTCGATCTGAAGGGCAAAAATCTCCCTAGGATAAAAGGGTCGGTGTACCCTCGTATCCGAACCAACAATCACGTCACCCTAACACCCCCGAGCACCATCCTGGTTTCAAAGGTAAAAGTGGATGATGGATTCAAAGGATAAAGGAAAATGGGCATGTTGAGAAATACTCTCATATCCGAACCAACCACTTTGTTTTGTCTTAAAGAGTGTCAATTCTCCTCGATAGAAGTAACACCCAAAAGATAAACAGAGGGGTGCTGGACTCGAAGAATAAGTGAAAAAGGATTGGTGAGGTATACTTTCTCATCCGAACCAACCATTTTGTCTTGTCTTAAAGAGAATCAAATCGCTACAACAGAGGT
>CBFICN010000027.1:0-27498 GCA_965661045.1 uncultured Myxococcota bacterium | reverse complement strand
ATTGTGTAGGGTTGAGTTTGACAGCCTGCCTTTTCTAAACTGACGGGACCCATGTTGCCACTCCCACCTCCAGCAGTTGGTGGGAGGGCATTGTCCACCCCAGCATTGCTCCCAGAAGATTCATTGTTGTCTTCTCCAGAGGGCAAGGCAGGGTCATCATTGGCACCGCTGGCATCTTGTTGTGGATATAGGCTCACAAAGCCTTGAATGTCATCGGCATGGATATCTCGTTTCGTTGTTTCACCGATCATGGTGGTGCTCGACATCGTGGCTTGTGGTTCATCAGAGTGTTCAAGCCCCAAGGCATGTCCAAATTCATGGGTCATCGTATTGTGTAAATCGTGCTTGTTTGGATCTCCAGTTGTTGACCAGAGGGCATCTTCAGCGTTGATTTCAATATCAAAATGTACGATGTCGTGGTTTGCATCACTCCAAACGTGTGTCACAGCCAAAAGAGAAGGGTCTTGGTTCCAAGTGGTATCAAAGGAGACCAAATGGATACCATCACTGAGATCGGCGCCTCTTTTCTTGCTCAGACCATCGTAGTGAAACTGGGTGCCGGCGCCATGTGTATCAGCGCTCCATTCACTCGCTGCCGCCTGAATTGCTTCAACCACCTCTGCTTCAGATAGGCTGGGGGCATCGTCCACATTGATTTCAAAACCAATTTGGTCTTGTTTCCAAGTGACAATCTCTCCATTGACGACTCTGGGTTCCCACGCAGTGGCAGTTTGCATCAAAAGAGATACAGTCCATAGAGAAAGATTGGCAAACATGATCAATGTCCTTGGTCGAGAGTCTTAATTAGTATACATGGCTTTTCACTATCATGGGTATCGGATGGACAAGAAGAATTCTCAACGACAAATTTATGTGGTGGCAGCGGTGATGGTGGACCCCAAGACGCCGTCAACCTTTTTCATTGCTGAGCGTGCCGATGGAGCAGGGTGGGAGTTTCCTGGTGGTAAGGTAGAATCTGGAGAAACATCGACTGTGGCTTTAATGCGAGAAATTCATGAAGAGTTGGGCTGTGACATTGAGGTTGGCGACTTTATTGCGCAATCAAGAGTGTCCGTGGGCAATCGTACCATCGTCATGGATGCCTATTTGGCAGTGTGCGACAGAACCCAGATTCGCCTTTCAGAGCATACGGATTCAGCTTGGATTGAGGCGCATCAAATTGGCAATTACGATTGGGCTCCTGCCGACATTCCGCTGTTGGATGCCGTTCGAGCCGTGTTTCAATCAAACAATCATCTTGGATGAGAGGGGTGGGCATGAAGGATGAATTGATCAGTCACGTCTTGATTTTGTATACGGGTGGGACCATTGGTATGCGCATTACTGAACGTGGCTATGCCCCCGCAAAGGGGTTTTTACAGCAGCAATTGCGTTCTATGCCACAGTTTCACGACCCTTCACAGCCAGATTTGACCACGCCACCATCAAAACTAGGTAGACGGGTTCGTTATCAAATCAAAGAGTACGATCCATTGTTGGACTCCGTCAATATGGAGTTTGAAGATTGGGTTCACATCGCCAAGGATATCGAGAAGCATTACGACGATTTTGATGCGTTTATTGTGTTGCACGGTACAGATACGATGGCCTATGCAACGTCGGCATTGTCTTTTATGTTGGTCAATTTGTCGAAACCGGTGATCGTAACCGGTTCACAGCTTCCGTTGGGTGAAATCCGGAACGATGCGGTGGAGAACATGTTGGGTGCGTTGGCACTGGCTGGTTCGTACAGCATTCCTGAGGTGTGCCTGTTCTTTAGAAGTCGTCTATTTCGTGGAAACCGAGCAAGAAAGGTAGATGCATCCGCATTTGAGGCATTTGACAGTGGAAATTTTGCACCGTTGGCTCAGGTTGGTGTTGATGTTTCGGTACAGTGGAGTCTGGTTCGATTGGCGGCGAAGAACAATCTAAAAGTTGCCCCAATTGTAGAAAAGAATGTGGCGGCACTTCGACTGTTTCCCGGCATGCCGGTGGCGTTGTTGGAAAATGTGTTGAAAGATCCGATTAGAGGCGTCGTACTGGAAACCTTTGGTGCGGGCAATGCACCAGACAACAGACCCGAAATGTTGACTGTTTTGCGAGATGCCAATGCTCGTGGGGTCATCATTGTCAATTGCACTCAATGTATGCGCGGAAGGGTAAAGTCTCACTATGCCTCTGGACAGTCCCTTGCTGATGTGGGGGTCATCAGTGGTCATGATTTAACACCGGAGGCGGCGTTGATGAAACTGGCGTATTTATTGAGTTATCCAGATTTGAGCAATGAAGAGGTCAAGCGCATCATGCAAAGCAACATTCGCGGAGAACTCACCGAAGAAGAGCAGCCGTTGACCTCCTTTCGAGAGCGTGCTTTTGTCTCTAGCGTCGCCCAGATTTTGGCATCGTCTAGGGACATTGAAGATGTTGAAGCCGCTTTGTACCCTGTGTTGATGTGTGCTGCGGTTGCCAATGATGATGTGGAAGCACTGATCCGAATGGTTGAAGGGGGCGCCGATGTAAATGCGGTTGATTACGAAGGTCGGACACCACTGCATGTCGCCGCCAGCAATGATTCCTTTCTGTCAGCCAAGTTTTTGCTGACCCACGGGGCCGATGTCACGTTGACCGATCGACTGGGACGGACGCCCATTGAAGAGGCTTTGCGCATGGAAAGTCATCAATTGTTGTCATTGCTTCGAGAGCATTGACTTTTCACTTGTCTTTGCGCATTGTACGATGTTGATGTGTTACAATTCATTCAACGGTCATTCATGACACTGTGAATGTATAATTGGAGTACGAGATGTCTTCTATGCCTTTGTTGTTTCTACTGACAAATCCCTCATGGGCTACTACTTGGACGGTTGCCAGCGGTGGTTCGATTCAAACAGCCATCAATTCTGCCAGCAGCGGGGACACCATTCAAATTGAGAGTGGAACGTATTTCGAGTGCATCGACGCCAATGGTGTGGATGTTATGTTGGAAGGTTTGGGGACGGTGTTGATCAACGGCTCGAGTTGTACGACCACCATGCAGCTGACCGGTAGTGAAACAATCACGGTTTCGAATGTTCAGTTGAGAAATACGGGCGGACCAGTTCTCATGATTGGACCAATGGCGAGCGCAACACTGAGTTCTGTAACGGTGTCTAATTCAGGGACTTCGAATCAGTCACAATCGTCTCAGGGTGGGGTAATTGTCGTGGAGGGCTTGGTTCAAATTCAAGATTCGACATTTTCTTCCAACAGTGGTGGCCTTGGTGGGGTGATCTATACAGAAGGGGGATTTGTCTCGATCAGTGATTCGACGTTTACAGGAAACTCGGCATTGAATGGGGCTGTGCTCTATGCGAGAGAGGGTGCTTTTGTGAGCTCTACCAACAATCTCTTTGAGAACAACGTGGCCAGTGCTTTTGGTGGAGTGTATGACTTTTTGTATGGCGTAGATTTCGTTGAAAGTGGGTCAACATACGACTCCAACATGTCCGACTCCAATGGCGGCGTACTCTATGCAAACCACAATGTTTCGTCGTTTCAACCAAATACCATCTCCATTTCTGGAGCCACATTTACCGACAATCAAGCTTCCAGTGGTTCTTTTTCTTCGGGAAGTGGTGGTGCGATGTATATCTACAATCGCTCAACAGTTTCCATTGAAAACACGGTGTTTGAGGGAAATTCGGCGACCAACGGGGGGGCGTTATGGGTCGTTGCGGCAAACGATACACTGACAGTCTCGGATTCGACCTTTACTGAAAATACGGCCGATCAGTCTGGCGCGATCGGTGTGATGGCGGCAGGGTCTAGTGCAGCGACGGATTTGATGATTGAGAACTCAACGTTCACCGACAATGAAGCCACATCTGGGTACGGTGGGGCCATTTCTCTTGGAAGTACCACGATCAATCAGAGTTATGGCACGGTGATCATTGACAGTTCTACTTTTGAAGGCAATCAGTCGATGGCGTCATCCTCGGCCAGTGGTGGGGCATTGTTGGTCAATACATCGGATTCTGACGATGTGTGGGTCAGCAATTCGTTGTTTGATGGAAACGTGGCCCACAGTTCTGGTGGTGCGTTGTACGTCAACGGTGCCCAAGACGTAGAGATTGTGACCAGTAGATTTTTGGAAAATGAAGCCAGTTCTCCAGCATCCTATACCAGATTTGGTGGTGCCGTTCAGATATCGAATGTGGACAGCATACTGTTGAACAACAGCATTCTGTGTGGGAATACGGTCACCAAATTTAGTACGTTAAATGCCTATGGTGCCGGATTGTATGCTGGAAATGTTTCAGATGTTTCGATCAACAATGTCATCTTTCAAGAGAACGAGTCTGAACAAAATGGTGGCGCTGTAGCCTTTGACACCATTGATTCGGTTTCTTTCATCAACAATACGTTTGTAGGAAACACAAGTACGCAAGGAGATGATTTGTGGTTGACGATGAGTCCAACTGAGATCATCAACAACATCTTTGCTCAATCCAGTGCTTCTGCTTCGGTGTATGCAGCGGATGGCGCTTCGGCATCTATGGGGGTGACGTACAACGATTGGTACAACAACGCTGGAAATGCGTCTGGAAGTTTTGCTTTTTCGGTGGTCAGCGATGGCAACATGGCCAACAATCCACTGTTTACACTCTATTCCCAAGATGGAAATTGTGGAAACGATGTTCTGACGTTGGACAGTACGTCTTCTTTGATTGATGCTGGTGACCCAAGTCGTTTTGATCTGAATGGTTCTCGTTCAGACATGGGTGCTTTTGGTGGCACGGGTTTGTTGGATGATGATGGTGATGGGTTTGGTGCGTTGGTGGATTGTGACGACAACAATGCAAGCGCATACCCCGGAGCGGCATTTTTGGAGTCGACATCGGCTTGTATGATCGATTCTGATGGGGATGGCTACGGAGACGCCAGTCCAGTGAGTACTTTGGTCCAGCCAGGACAAGATTGTGATGACACTGACTTTTCAATCAAGCCTGGAGCGATTGAGTTTTGTGACGGCATTGACAACGATTGCAACAATCAGATTGATGACAATCCTGTGGGTGGTTCTTTGTATTACGCGGATGCCGATGGAGACGGTATTGGAGGCAGTACGACGATTCAGAGTTGCAATGCAGTCAACGGTGCATCCAGCGAGACGGGGGATTGTGATGACTTGGATCCCTTTGTGTATCCTGGGGCTGCGGAAAACGATTCATCCACCGCTTGCATGAGGGATGTGGACTCTGATGGATATGGCGATGCGACCCCAACCAACAGCAGTGTTTCGGCAGGGAGTGATTGTGATGACATGCAGGCATCGGTCAACCCAATGGCGACGGAGATTCCAGCAGATGGCAATGATCAAGATTGCGATGGGTACGAAGCCTGCTATCAAGACGCTGATTTGGATGGTTTTGGGTCCTCTACCGTGACTACATCGGCTTCTTTTGCTTGTTCAGGTCTCGCGATTGCAGACAACAGTGACGACTGTGACGATGCTTCTGGTCAGACTTTTCCGGGGGCCGCAGAGTTTGATTCAGCGACCGCGTGTATGGCAGACAACGATGGTGACGGCTATGGTTATATGATCGCACCGGCTGGTGGGGTTGGTGGCAATGATTGCGACGACACCGATCCAACTGTCTACTTCGGAGCTCCAGAGATCCCAGGGGACGGTGTCAGTCAAGACTGCGACAATACAGAAGACTGCTATGTTGACAACGATGGCGATGGGTATGGCTCTACGTCTATTGTGTCTTCTTTTGATTTGGATTGTGACGATGCTGGAGAGTCTGAAAATTCGGCAGACTGTGACGACTCTACAAGTGATATCGCACCGAGCGCCACTGAGATTCCTTATGATGGAATCGATCAAGACTGCGACCCCAGTACAGTCGACGATGACTTAGATGGTGACGGCTACGGTGTTGGAGAAGGAGATTGCGACGATGCAAATCCAGATCGAAATCCAGGTGCGACAGATGTTCCAGATGACGGCATTGATCAGGATTGTGATGGGGTGGATGCGACAGATGAGCCAGAAGATACAGGGGAGCCCTCGACCGAACCTTCGGCTGAACCATCAGGCGAAGACACCAGTGATCCAGATACTGATATCAAAGAAGAAGATTTGACCGAAAAGCCAGAAGGGTGTTCGACTTCAACCTTGTCAGGCAGTTCCATCGGATTCTTTGGAACGTTGTGGGGACTGCTAATACTTAGACGGAGACAAGACTGAGATGACTCGAACTCCAGAAGATACACGTGTGGAGATGACACAGTTGGTGTTGCCGAGTCACACCAACAACCACGGGACGGCTTTTGGCGGTCAGATCGCAGCTTGGGTAGACATCTGCGCGGCTGTTTCTGCTCAACGTTTCTGTCGAATGCCAGTGGTCACTGCGTCGATGGATGCGTTGCACTTTTTACAGCCTGTACACAAAGGCATGGTGGTAATTTTAAAATCCACCGTCAATTGTGCATGGAATACATCTATGGAAATAGGGGTGCGCATTGAAAGTGAAGACCCATTGACAGGTGAGCGTCGACACTGTTGCAGTTCCTATTTGACATTTGTTGCGCTTGGTGAGAATGGTCAAAAACAGAAACTGCCGGTTCTAGACTGTGGTGAAAACGAAGTGTGGCTCCGTCGACAAACTGAGGCTCAAGAACGTAGAAACTTACGGTTACGAGTGCGTGAAATACGCAAGCAGGGCGGTGTGTTAACTTTTTAATTTACGTCAGTAGGTTGAATCGTTTCATGGCTTCAATGGCAGCATCTCTGGTTTCAAAGACTGCAATAAACCGATTTTTGTGACAGAAAATGGATGGTACACCAGTGACTGCAGTGAGTTCTTCGTCCCTAAGCCCAGCCCATTCTTGTGGAAATGAACGTTTTTGATCAAAAGAGTCAATGGTTGGTGGAATCGCCGAAACTTGACATGTTTCGTGCATCGAAGGGTACAGAACGAATTCTGTTGGGTGTTCTGCTCCCCCATTGGCATAGTAGGTACCTTTCCAAGATAGATATTCGGAGAACTCCATGAGGTTGTTGAATTCTCGATGGCCGTTCATGGCGTGTAAGACGGTTTGGGTGGCCGCTTGTTCTTTGTTGTATTTGCTTTGCAGTCCTTGGACCATTCCAAGTGCCATATTGGAGGCGATCTGAAACTGTTGATCAAATTCTTCTAGTGTATTGGCGGGGGCGTTGAATAGGTCGACCATGCGACTGAAACAAGGCACAGAGGGGCGTTCTTCAACTCTGCCATTGTCAACATCATCAACATAGGACACGATGGAGTCATCAAGCCACTGACGCAGTTTGGGTTCTATCCATTTTGATTCAAAGAGCCATAGAAGTACCATTCCTGCAGAACTTAGGGGACCGGTGTATTCATTTTGATGATGATCGAACCGTCCACGAGCTGGATCATAGATTCCACCAACGTCGAAGACAATGTCGGCTGATTCGATGGTGGTTGTGTCACGTGTTCGAATCAAAGACAGGGTACTGGACTGTGGATGGAATTGGCGCAAGAGTGCCCAAGCCAATACATCATCAGCATGAAACTTTCCAGAATGAGTGACAACGCGCATTGTAAACTCCGTAGACAAGTATGAAACGATTTATTGAACTTCAAACAATCGAAACCGAAAAAATTAAGGGATCTAGGTTTATTGTAACCACATCTCCCGTGAAAGGAGAGCAGGGGGCAAAAGAGATCGTACACAATTTGTCAAAAGAACACCCCAATGCCAATCATCACTGTTGGGCTTTGCGACTCAGTTCTGGCATTGAGCGGTCCAGTGATGACGGAGAACCTTCTGGCAGTGCTGGTGAGCCGATCTTACAGCGAATGCGACGTGCTGAATTGAGTGACTCGATGGTTGTGGTGACCCGATACTTTGGAGGAACCAAACTTGGTGTTGGGGGATTGGTTCGAGCCTATGGTGGTTCTGCTGCCGAAGCGATCACAACAGTCTCACAGCAAAGTCTGATGGAGCAGTCGTTGTGGACACTTGCGGTTTCGTATTCTGATCAATCTGTCATAAAATCCATCATTCAAGCGCTGAACGGCAAAATTACGATGGAACGCTATACCGATACGGTATACTTAGAAGTCCAAACCGATCCAGCCGATCAACAAAAGATGATAGACCAGTGCAGAGATCGCACTGCTGGTAGGGTAATTCCTACACATCTCGGTGTCGAGTGGGTCGTCAATGAAGGGTGAATTGAATGGAAAAGTTTAAAGCATTGTTGGCAGAATATGGTCAATTTGCAATCGTGATTCATTTATTGATGTACGCTTGTACGTTTGCTGTGTTTTTTGCGATCATTCATTTGGGAATGAAGGATTGGTTGATGCAGTATGTCACCCAATACATTGGAGAAGACTATGCCCAAGCTGGGACGATACTGTTGACGATGGCGGCAACAAAACTGACACAGCCAATACGATTGATGTTGTTGATACCATTGGTCCCCTTGTTGAAATCTAAGTGGGATGAACGCTTTCAACGAGACGTGTAGCGTTCAGCAACGTTCTCAGCCGCTTGTTTGCCAAGATAATAACAAGCAGTGATGCTTCCAGAAAATCCCCATCCAACGTTGGGACTTCCCAAGAAACCTGCCGACTCACCAATCACGTATAGGTTGGGATCGCTGCTTTGCCCCCACTGGTTGGTGCTGGCGCCACCAAAACTTTTTCCCGTGCTCAGTTGCAATTCCAAGGCGTAGAAGGGAGGTGTTTGGATGGGCATCATATGTGGGAGGTCTTTTCCAAAGGCATCATTTTGTTGTTGAATGCCGGTGTTGTAGGTTGAGATGCTGTCCATTGTGGTGGCCACATCCAAGTTGAGATCAACAGCCAAGTCACGTATATCATCTTGTTGTACGACGATACCACCTGCGGATTGATAGTCTGAACCCGAGAGAATAAGAGGGACGTCATAATTGTACCCGAGTCCTTGAATCGTGGTTCCCTCCCACAGTGGGGCATCAAAAATCGCAAAGAGTTTCTCTTCCGAGAGCATTACCTGTCCACCTTTGAGTGATTGCGTGTATTGCTCATTGAAAATGCGTTCTCCTGATTGATTGAGGATCAGGGCGCGTTCCAGTGCCGGTACGATCATGATTTCAGGATACCCAAGATACACATCGGTTACGCCATGAGCATAGAGTCCGATGTGCTCCATGTTTTTTAATGGGACGGATAGATTCTCCAGCCATGAAACACCGTCTCCAACCATTCCAAACCAGGCTTCAGAGTGCCAGTTGTGGTTTTCGATTGCTGGGTTGTTGTCCAAAACAATTGTTTCGTTTCTTGCAAAACCACCTGTTGCAAGTATAATATGGTTTGATTTGTATTCCATTGAACTTGTTTCGATGACAAAGACTTCATCTTCTTTTACAATGTTGAGGACGGGACTGTTGGTCACAGCATATGGCTCTAATGTTTGAGTCCACAGGGCTAGGGGATGGGGACTGTCACTGGATAAAGTGTGTATTCTTGGTAAACTTCCAGCGCCGATGTCGATTTCAACACTGTCAAAATTCACATCGAACGAAGATATCCAATCCAGAACCGTATCGCTTTGTTCAATGAATTGTTCAACATTGTGATCGGGTGTTTCTCCGGTGATGTTCTCCCAGTCAAGAAGAGCCTGTTCCACTGAATCTTCAATGTTTTGTGCTCTTTGCCACGAACTGTCCACGGCAAAAAAACGACCTGCATGAATCCCTGCACCACCCAGTGTGGATTCCTTTTCTAAAATGATGGGTTCAATCCCCAGTTCTAGAAGTCTCATTCCTGCAGCCAAACCACTGGCTCCACCACCAATGATGATCACAGATGCATCTGTTTCTTCACTTGCTGGCTCTTCATTTTCTAGTTGGCTTGTGGTAGAATGTGTACTGCATCCCAGTATTAGAAGGTGTAAAATCATTGTGTAAAGGTCCATTGACTAGAAATTTGCACGTAAAGTATGCTTTGGATTTGGATATCTGCAATTTATCGTTATTGACTAGTGTAGTATTTATCCTATTTTTATTTTATAAGAGGTTTCAAATGCCTTTAGATCCACAGAGTATACTCTCTAACCGTCCAACTCTTGCGGAAGCAGAAGCCGCAGTACGCACTTTAATTCGTTGGGCTGGAGACAATCCAGATCGTGAGGGGTTGGTTGGAACACCAAATCGGGTTGTGCGTGCCTACCAAGAGTTCTTTGCTGGGTACACTGAAGACCCTGTAGAGATGTTGCAAAGAACATTTGAAGAAACCGATGGCTATGATGAAATGGTTCTCCTAAAAGATATCCGATTGGAAAGTCATTGTGAGCACCATATGGTTCCAATCATTGGAAAAGCCCACATTGCCTACTTACCAGGCAGTCGTGTTGTCGGCATTAGTAAACTGGCTCGTGTAATGGAAATTTACGCCAAGCGTCTGCAAATTCAAGAGAAATTGACGGCTCAAGTAGCCAATACATTCTTTGAAGTTCTACAGCCAAGGGGTGTTGCTGTTGTCATCGAAGCTGCTCACCAATGTATGACCACACGTGGTGTAAAAAAGGCTGGTGTGACGATGGTCACTTCAAGAATGCTTGGTGATTTTCGCACCAATACAGATTTGCGAAATGAATTCTTATCCATGATTCGCTGATCTTTGATCTTTGATCTTCGATCTTCGATTGCTGCTCTTGTCTTAGAACTGTAAACAATGATACAGATAGCCTCATCAAAGAGGTGTATATGGAAGAACAGACCACTTTTTGGCACTCTGCTGCAAGAACAGCATTGGACTGGATGTTTGCATTAAGCCTGACAGCAGCAGGGTTCTGGATGCTGTCGTGGTGGCGTACACCAGACATGCCAGATAAAGCTCCCGATTGGACTTTGAGTTCAATTGAAGGGGAGGAGGTTTCTCTTTCTGATTTTGAAGGGCAAACCGTTGTCTTGAATTTTTGGGCAACTTGGTGTGGCCCTTGCAAGATGGAGATCCCAGAATTTCGGGCATTTGTTGAAGAGCACCCGGATGTACCTGTGTTGGGTATTGCTGTAGATGGAACCACCAATAAGCTTCGTCAGTTCGCTAAGCGCAACAAGATGAATTACCCGATATTGAAAGGAGACAGTGATATTCAGCGGGATTACAATGTCAGTTCGCTGCCCATGACTGTTGTCGTTGATTCTACAGGGGAGATCGCCGATGTACACATTGGTGTAATGCTGTCATCTCAGTTAGAGTGGGCCACAAATACTGATTAATGCTGCCTTGCTAATATCTACTAGGTCTCGGTTGTATCGAGTTTGTAACCATTTGTGTCTGTATAATGCCTCTTTTGTGTTGTGTATTCTTGGGGTTTATACTGTGACAACCTAAGAATTTCAAAATTTAGAGGGAGAGGGTTCGTCGAGAACTTTTCTCTTCAATGATTCATGCTGTTAAAATAGCATGAAATTTGCTGGTGTTTCAATGTGATGGTGTTGTGTATTCTTGATAGTTTGCGTCATGGTGTTACTGCCTCGTGCATTAGGGGGCAATGGGTTGATGGTTTTCTTGTGTAGTTTATTTATATTTATGTTGTATAGGTAAATATATCTTATATAAATATTGTGGTATAAGTTTATATGTATCATACTTTCGGATTTGTTTATATCATACAAATATATTGTAGGTGAAATGCAAATCTATCTAGGTGGTTGTCTGTTGTATGGTCCAATTTGGCGATGGTATAGAATGTGCCACAAAAAAACCACCCAAACGGGTGGTTTTCTACTAGACCGAGATTGTCTTATTGCATTATCAGCAGTGTACTTAGGATTTTCAGGCCTGCATTGATTTCTAGGATCCCATCTGATTCAGCCTCTATGGTTGTAGTCTCAATCCATTGTTGACTTTCATAATCTCCATTGAGAATTGTATATGTGTTTCCAGCAATGATTGCTTCGTTGCTCAACGTCATTGTTGCCGCATTTTCTAAGTGAACATCAAATGGGCCCAAGTACCAAGCTCCAAGGATCTTGCTTGTATCAATATTTTCAAATGGCAATCCCCCACTCTCAAGATCGACGGCTACTGAAAAGATTGTTTCTGGAAGATCTGCTGAACCAGATATTGTCAGGCCATTTCCTGCATCAAAGGTTTCAGTTCCACTGCCACTGTTTGAGTATTCTGGAATTACAACGGGCTCGGCAAGCGTAACATTTTCAGTTGGTGTCAAAAATGTGAGGGGATTGGCATATTTTTCCGAATCAATTGTCGGAACCAGATCGAATGCGTAAGGAACATTTGGGGTTAGTGTTCCTTCTGGGAAACAGAAACCATCGTCGTTCCATTTGGCAACATAACATGTTCCTTCATTGCACATTTGAACTCGAACATTTCCCATTGCCTCGGTACCATCTGAGAATGTTATCGATCCTGTCATTCCAAGTCCTTCGATTCCTTCTAAAGGAGCACACGGATCTGTTTCAGTTGTATCTGTGGTTTCATTGCTGCTGGTGTCGCTTGTCAAACCTGTATCGTTCGATTTTTCTCCACAGGCAAGTAGACTGAGTATGGTTAGGAACATTTTTTTCTCCAAATAAAATTTTCAAAAAGTTTTGTGTCTCCCCAATTCTAACACGTCTTTCTGAAAATTTTGATCAATCTAATAAATCTTCGATTTCAGCGAGTGAAAGTTTAGATATTGAATCCGTCAATAGATCTTCTGCTATCTTTCTTTTCTCAGACTGAAGTTTGAGGATCTGTGTTTCAATGGTGTCATCGGCAACCAATCGAATGACGGTGACTGTTTGGGTTTGGCCAATTCTGTGCGCTCGATCCGACGCTTGATCTTCAACAGCCGGGTTCCACCACGGATCTAAGTGAATGACTTCTGTTGCACTGGTAAGGTTGATACCGCTTCCACCGGCTTTCAATGAAATTAAAAATACAGAGACATCTGACTCTTGAAAACGATCAATTTCACTTTGCCGTTTGGCACTGGATGTTCCACCATCCAGGTAACACAGTTCGATGTTTTCTTGTTCCAGCATCTTTTTGAATATCTGAAGCAAGCGAACAAACTGACTGAATACCAAAATTTTCTTTCCTTCATTCGAAAGATTTTGAATGATTTCCAATGCACGATTGAGTTTGCTTGAGTAATTGCTCGCTGAATCTACGATCAACCCTCGATGACAACACACTTGTCGGAGCTTGGTCAACAAAGACAACACCAAAAACTTTGCTTGTTGTGGGTTGTCTTTGATGATTTGTTTTGCTTGAATTTTGAGTTGCTCATAGGTATCTCGTTCAAAGGTAGACAGTGTTATTCGCTCGTTGATTTCGATCTTTTCTGGTAAATCTTGCGCAACCTCTTCTTTTTTTCTTCTCAGCAGAAACGGATGAATCAATTTCTTAAGATCTGTTAAACGGTAGGTGTTGCCGGACTCAATTGGGCTAATGAATCTAACTTTGAACTGTGCCCAAGAACCCAAGTGATTCGGCAATACCACTTGAAATATAGACCATAGGTCTAAGATGCTGTTTTCAATTGGTGTTCCAGTAAGGGCGATGTAGAAGGCTGACTTCAGTAAAATGGCAGCTTGAAATCTAGAAGACTGAGGGTTCTTTAGATATTGTGCTTCATCGAAGATGATGCTTGTATATTCGTATTGTAAAAGGTGTTCAATATCTCTAACCATGACATCGTATGTCATGACCAAACATTGTTTGGGTAAAAATGAGTGTATCAATTCTGTTCTACTGCTTCCCTGATAATGCATGATGGTCCAATCTGTTAGGCATTCTTGCAGAGTGTTGAGCCAGTTGCCACTCGTACTTTTGGGTGCAATGATCAATACTTTGTTTTGGTCAAGTGATTGTATTTGATGAAGAAAACTAATTACTTGAACTGTTTTACCCAAGCCCATTTCGTCTGCCAAAACACATCCACTTGCCCATTGATGCAATCCCAGCATCCACTCCACCCCCGTAGTTTGATAGGGCCGCAACGTATAGGCAAACGGTTTGTCTGTCATGTAGACGTTCTGGATTGACCGTAGACACTCTTTCACCACAAGAGGTGCTTCAATGGTTTCGCTGCTTAAAATATTATGGAGTGTCAATGCATGACTTGGGTTGACATGCAAGTGTGTCTTGGTTGGTTGAATTACATCCGCCAAGGTCCGTAGTCTGGCGCGAAAATCTGATTGTATCGTGTACCAAACATGCCCTTTGACCAGTAGGTAAGGGTTGTTTTCTCTGATAGCCGGCAGCACTTCCCACAGGGAGAGTTCCTCTTCATCGCTGTTTAAAGCACCTTTAATTTCAAGGCCAGCAGCACTGTTGAAAACATCAATTTGCAAGTCTTCTAAGGCCAGCATTTGGATCTGTGGTTTGGATGATAGCCACTCAATACGGTTGATCTGATCCGTTGGTAGCTGTTGGAGGGTTGCCAAAATGGAGAATATTTGATCAGAGCCAGTGATGGTCCATTGGTTATTTTCCTTGTGGTCTAATTGTAAAGTTTCTCTGATTTGGTCTCTATATGCTGACTCTGACGCAAAATTTCTGCTGCAAAAACCAAACTCTTGATTTTTTTGATTAAACTTGTACAACACTTTGTTCCCAGAAGCGATGGGTAGTGTTTTGTTGTTGTCTGGTCGCACGACCAGTTCAAGTCTTAAACTGTTCGAAGCACTGACCGTTACTCGAATGATTGGTCTACTGTCTGGTTGGTGTTCAGAACCACGCAACGTTTTGTCCAAATGAATCGGAATGATTTCTTCTATTTGTGGCAGCCTTTGGTATAATGCTAATATTGCAGCAGAAGGTAGTATTTTTGATATGTTGCTAAGTTTATCAATAAACACCTGTAATTTATTGTGTAAAATTGAATATGTAAATCTATCTTCTTCCAATTTGTACCAAATATTTTTGGTTGAACTCTGTGGATTGAGTAGGTCTAGCGGTAAAACTTCTTCTTTGTTCACCATGATTGACCATTCCACTCCTGTCTCGTTTTTTGCAAAATAAAGACTTGGGTTACTCAGTTCTAAGATGCCGGTTGTATTGGTTCGCGAGCCAATAAAGACTCTTGGATGCTCTCGTAGAAGATTGAGGACAGTGGACCAAGTGCTGTTGTCTTTGATACTCAATAGTTGCAATAGGTCATAATCAGCGGGGTGTTGCCACACCTCAGGTACCTCAAGTGCTTCATTGATGACTGCTTGCCTGTGTTTCCAACCAGATGATTTGTGAATGCACCAGACGGCTTCTATGCTCAACCCTTGTTTTGTTTCTTTTATTCTCCAGCCCAAAGACTCTCCAGGTCTTTTGTGGTCTTTCACTTCCAATGCAGCGTCAAGTTGCTGAAAGTCTCGTTTCCATTTCGGAGTTCCTATGGTTTTTATCAATCGCTCATGCAAATGGTGCTTGCTGGGATCGGTAAGCATTTCAATGGTTTGATCAATGGCTGATAAGCCCAATCGACATTGCCCATTTTTTCCATTCAAACATTTGCAGGAGAGCATTTGTCGCCCAGTGTCCAAGTGTATGTAGAGCTCAGTCCAACTGCCCCCACCACACCAAGCGATGTTTTCTTCTTTGTATTGAAGTACCTGCTTCTTTGCGTCTAGCCAAAGCTTTTGCGTTCGTCGATCTTTTTTTGAGCGGGGACTCACTTTTTGTCGAATCGTCGCTCTTTGTGTGAGGGCTCTTTGCCAAATTTGTTTCAGGATGGGATTGGTGGGTGCTGATCTGTCTAAGAGTTCAAGTTCATCTGCTTGTGCTTGTTTGGCGTTGGCAACCATCTGTTCTAGATACTCTATTGCGGCTTGTTGAAACTCCAATGGTGCTGTTTCAGGACTTGACTCTTGGAGGGTATACGCCGTTGGTCTTGTAATAATTTCTTCAATCGGTGTATTGTTTTGCTGACAGACCCATAGCCAATTGGTGTGAATCTTTGATGTTGGTACCAGCAACATTTTGGCGGGGTAAGACAGAGCGTATTCAACCTGGTTTTCTATGGCCCAAGTCTGTAGGTCAGAGAGTGGCATTGTCGGATGTAGCATCGAATTCTCCTGTGCCATAGTATACCATCTTTACCTGTGTATCTTGGACAAAGATTGTCCATTTTGAGAATGTGCTTGATTCAGTTAGATGATTTCTATTCTAGCCATTCTGGAGCAACCATGACTTATACCCCACCCAATTTTACAGAGTTGAATTTACTCGACGTACCAGATTGCCAATTTGTACCAGCCCCGAAGTTGGCTACCTTGCCAGACGGGTTCACCTCCACAACCAACTTTCCAACCTATGTAAAGATTAATGGTCAGTGGAGACTCCCGACCAAACCAAGAATGGATTCACATTTGATCTATGATCCAAACACTGATCGTCTAGAAATCAAAGAATTTCGTCTAATACGTCAAGGAGATTTGGTTGCTGTGGCTCAACACGAAGATGGTTCCGATGGCGTATTTGTTTGGACCAAAGGCTTTGATAAGACTGTGAAAGAAGACGAGGCTTTCTCTTTCATGAGTTCTGATGTGAGTCGAGAAAAACCGGTTGATTACGGTGCGATTATTCAATCGTTCAAAGACAATCAGGATGGGTACATCATTTGGGTGATCGGACCCGCTTTGGTCCATGCGCGTGGGCGAGAGGCGATGGAATGGTTGATTCGAAATGGGTATGCACATTGCGTACTTGCTGGAAATGCAGTTGCCGTACATGATATTGAGGCTGCACTGTATGGGTCCACCTTGGGTATGAAAGCAGATGGGACAGGTGTTGCCGATGGTCATGCATGCCACATGAGGGCCATCAATGAAGTGAAAAAGGCAGGGTCCATTCGTGCGCTGGTCGAATCTGGTGTGGTCACTTCTGGAATTATGCGGGCGCTTGTTCAAGAAGATATTCCTTTTGTTCTTGGTGGATCGATTCGAGATGATGGACCACTTCCAGATACGATTACCGACGCGTTGGAAGCTCAAGCCGCAATGCGTGAACATACCAACAAAGCCACTATGGTGGTCATGGTGGCAACGGCATTGCACTCAATCGCTGTGGGCAACATGCTGTCGACCTATCATCAAGCGGATGATGGAACGATTCGAGAGATTACAACCATTTGTGTAGATCAAACCGAATTTGTTGTATCCAAGCTCAAAGACCGAGGGACCCATCAGGCCTTTGGCGTGGTGACCAATGCACAAGATTTCATGCGCTTGATTCAACTAGAACTTTCAAATGGTTAGAAACTATTTGCCGAGCAACCCGGCCTTGAGGGCTTCGGTGGCAGGGTATTTACCAACGTACATTGCGAAGATTGCTTTCATAAAACCTTCGCTGGTGACCGAACCACGGATTTCTTGATTGATATAGATTGTTGTAGTTTTGCTTGTCGCTGAATAGTCGAAGGTGACAACGTCTCCCGTTGTAAAGTCTTGCATCCATGTACCACACTTTCGAATAGATTCGACTGTTTCTTTCGAAAACTGAGGATTGTTTGCAATGTTTTCTTCCAACACAGCAATCATTTTTTCTTTGGGAACATCAGAGTAGATGAATTCAATTTGGATGCGTTTGTTCACGTTTGCTTCAATGACTTCTATACCCGAATTCATCTTTATTGGTAGGTAGAGACCGGCAACGTAGATGTCAATCCAATACTTCTCTCGTAGCCCTATACCGTTGAGTTTCAATGTTTCACTTTCGACCGAAACGGTATCCGGCATACTAATTCCTGCCAGCGTAGCTGCTGAAACAGTTTGAAACAAACAAAACAATACTGTTAACATATGTCATTCTCCGATTAAAATGGTGAAATACACCATTGGAAATTGCTACTTGTCAGAGTGTAGTCCATATTGAAACGAGCTACTTCCGATTAGGATTCTGTCATTGATGGTCAGCACATGCTCCGAGATAGATGCATCGTTGACCTTGACTGTGCACATGAACCCTCCTTTTTTTGTGATTACATGTGCCTTTCCATTCCATGATATTTCTGCAGCAACTTTACTTGTGAACATACCTTTGGCCTTAATTGTGGCGGCGGTTCCAATGGTGACAGTCCCGCCCTCTGGAAAGACTTTCTTACCTGTTTCATCAATGATGCAGGCGTTGTTGAGCAAGCTTTGTTCACGAAGGATGGAGGTTGCTTCGCGAGCCGAAAGTTGCAATGTTTCGTCTTCTTGCTTTGTTTCAACCAGTTTTGTTGGGTCATATTCTGGCAAATAGGAAATGGAGCGACCTCGATAAAACTTGTCATCGGCGGAATCCGTGAGCAGTACCAGGGTAAATTTACCCAATTGCATTTCTGATTTGGATTTCATTGGCAATCGTTGGCCTTCTCTCAATCGTTGTCCATCGACCACAATCCCATTTTGTGAGCCCAGATCTTCTGCAATGATTTCTTCTCCAACAACGTGAATTTGCGCGTGTTGCCTAGAAATGGAAGGGTCTGGAAGTGTTAAGTCACACTGATCTTCACGTCCAATCATGATAGTGGTACCAAAAGAAAAGATTTGCTTTTGTTGATTGCTCACTTTGATGAGTAGCTTGAACATAGGAATCTCGAAGGAATATTGGTGAAAATGCTAAGTACTTTGTTTTGAGAATACTGTATTTTGATAAGATATTCCAATGAAACAGGAAAAATCAGAGGGTTTTTATGGATGACAAACTGACACCAGAAGAAAAAGAGTTGTGGGATTTAACCCAGGAGTTCTATACAGCTTTGGACAAACTGATACGAGGAATGCAATTGTACCAAGGTAAGGGGGGGTTGGTTGAGCGTCTTCTGTCCGAGGTGATGAAACGTTCAGACAAGCTCTTGCAACGCCGTGATTCGACTGTCAAAATCAGTCCCATTGGACCCATTTGCTTTGATAAACCCCTGTCTGATGATGGAAAAGTTGCCAAATACATTTTTCAAATGTATCGCGACGGAGTGAGGGAATTGACCTTTCAACAGGGCGTTGATGTAGACGATATGCGACAGTTTGCGCGAATCTGCAACGAAGACATTGCCGCAATTGATGATGATATCGTCACATTGCTGTGGAAAGCAGGATTTGAACGCATTCAGTACTACGCAGTAGATTCTTTGGGCGAGCAAATGGATTCTGTGGGGCAGGAAGATTCGGAGTTGCTTGAACAAAGTGATTTGACGTTGTCTGGTGAGGTAGATGGCGATTCGATGCAATTCTCGTCTTCGGATATGCGGTTGCTCCGAAGTAAAGATTCGGTGAACTGGGTACAAATGTGCTCAGCACCAGTCAAGCCAACCAGTGATGTACAACCGATGGTGGAGCAAATTGATGCCATATGGCCAAAAGATCGAGACTATAGTCGTTTTCTAGCCATTGTGGTACAGCTTTCACGAAAGCGAAAACAAGATGTACCACTGGTGCGAGACCTATTTTCTGCGATGGCTGCATCTGGAAACGTAGAGGCTGTATATGGGCTGTTGAATGGGCTTGTCGAACTGTGTTCGAAAGACGTAACGGAAGCCATGTTGATTTTGCAAGTCCTAATGAATGAAGGAGAGGTGCTCAAGTTGAAGGATGTATACACACTGCACCATCAACGCTTAGAGTCGGTTTTGAAGCAGATTGTGACAATACCAGAATTTTCTGCAGATGGATTGATCGCATTGTTGCAAGCATTGCCCATTGGCGAGGCTCGAAGTACGTTACAGACTGTTTTGCTCAAATCCAGTGTGGACATGACATCCTTTTACACGCAAGGGTTAACCGATGAAGATGACACGGTTGTTGAAGAAGCCATTGAGGCATTGGGTGGAATCAATACAGAGGGTGCTTTGGTTGCTTTGTACTCGTGCCTATCACACTCCTTGTCTGTGATTCGTCGACGGGCTTTGGAGGCAATCGACGGACGATATCTGGATGGTCAGGCAAAGCAAATTGGCAAAATCTTGAAAGATCCAGAAGCAGAAAACCGCATGCTTGCATTGGCCATTTGTCAGTCGGTGGTGGATAAAGAAATAGGGAATCTGATGCTGGGCGTCATGCGTGAAACAAACTTTTCAAAGCGTCCTATGGATGAACAAGAACAATTCTTTGAAACTTTATACAAGTATCCATTCCCCACAACCTTTCAGTTTTTAAGCGATATTTTGAAGGACAAGAATATTGTACGAAACAAAAATGTAACAATGAAACAATTGTGGGCTGTCAATGTTTTCGCAAAAATTGGAACAGACGATGCAAAATCTATTTTGAAAGGGTTGAAAGGCAATTGGTTCTTGCCAGCAGATGTGAAACAACGAATTAAAGAGGTGCTGTAACAATGGAAAACGGAAACATACAAGTGGTTGCTGCAGATATCATTCTTGCATTGAACGCTCTCAGTTCAGTGGTCAAACTGTACGACAGCAACAATACGGCTGTGGTACGTCAAATTGATGCACTCTATGAGGCTGTTCAGCGAGGTTTTTCTCAAGGAACAAACACCATTCGATTAACCCTTCGAAGCGATGAGTTCTTTGCAAATGGTGAACTGATGAAGGTGGATGTGCAACTGTATATGCGAGCGCGTGAGATCGCAACGGTGTTGGAGAGTGTCAGTTGGAACGATGTCACGTTTACAGCTGGATTGAGTAAAGATGACATTCGAGCCTTCGTAAACGATTTGGCAAAGTGCATTCGCAAAGAGGCGGATGTCATGTCTTCCAATCAATATGGTGGGATATCTGGTAAGAAAAGTGCGGGTTCGGCAGCCGCTGCCTTTCGATTTGACCCGAATAAAATGGCTGTGTGGTTGATTGCTGGTTTGTTGGATGTGGTTGAGCGACTGTACGTCGTTTTTGAAAAGGGTGATAGACCATCGTTGTTGCCCATTCGACGGTCATTGCAGATGATTGTCGACAACATGAAAAGTTTCTCGGGAATGTATCAAATGTTGAGTGCTTTTCGAGATCCGACCAAGCCCCGTAGCAAGTCTCAAACCCATGTTGCAATCGCGATTGATGTGATTGGGTTGTGTGCCTATTTGCAGCGAAGCAACGTGGATATGCTCGAGATGTCTTTGGCAGCGATTCTTTCAGGGTTGGCTTCTGAAGATACTCCACTTTCGGTGGTTGAGTCTGTGTTGGAGTTTGATGGATTGGGAGAATCGGCATTGGGAATGTTGCTGTTGTTGCACGACAGTGCCGCAGCAATGCAAGGGCAGTCAGCGTCGATCAAAGGATCTATGTTGGCATCTGTCATGAAATATCATCAGACCATCAATGCTGACCCAGGTGTACCTTTGCCCAAAATCGTATTGCAATTGATTGAAGAGTCCAGTGGACAAATGAATTCGTTGATGCAGGTTTTTGCACGATACAAAGGGCCCTTTCCAATTGGATCGTTCATTCGAGTCGATGGAGAGACCATGTTGGTGATTGGACAGTCCGGTAGGAGAACCGGAAAGCAACGTCCGATGGTGGCTCGTTTGAATGGAACAAAGATTCTGGAGGTCTTTGATCTGGCAACGGCACCCCAAAAGAGCATTGACGGGTTGGAGTCCCTGTCTGGCTATAAACACTGTTTGGAAGAAATGGAGATGGGGTGAGATTTTGGCGATTTGCCACATTGCTGTTATTGCATATATTTACCCAAAACCCTGTTTTTTCAGAAGAAATTGTCTATAATTCTTTTGATATAGGGCGAACGCAGCAAGGCAGAATTATCAAGGCGGAGGTCGTTGGTACAGGTCGAAACGTGTTGGTGATATTGGCCAGCATTCATGGGACTGAGACCATTGGTACAGCACTGTGCAATCAGTTGATCGATCAGTTGATGGAGAATCCGGATTGGATTCAAGGAAAGACTCTGTACGTATTGCGTATGGTCAATCCAGATGGAATGGTTGAGGACATACGGGGAAATCGAGACAATATTGATATCAATCGCAATTTCCCAACCGACAATTTTGGTCGGGGATGGTTCAATGGTGATGCACCGCTTACGGCCGCTGAGAGCAAGGAATTGATGGCATTTTTCCAAAAAAGCAACCCGACTCGAGTACTGACAATTCATCAACCCTTGAACGGCATCGATTTTGACGGTCCCTCTGCAGAACTCGCTGAGGCTTTGTCTGATACATCGGGAATTCGAATCCATCGACTGGGCAGTCGTTCCGGTTCATTGGGCTCCTTCGTTGGTGTTGAATTGGGCATTCCAATTGTGACATTGGAGGTGCCTGACTATGCCAATCAGCGCTCCGCTCAGTGGTTGTGGCAAAAGTATGGGGGGCTTCTTCAAACTTTTTTGCTGTACCCTAGTACAAATCAACAATCGAATTGATCTTTCCAAGCAAATCGGATAATTTGAAAACATTGTATCGACAGCATAGACTGCGTAAATGATAAGGAGATGTTCTCATGGGCTCAACGGTATCAGGACCAGAATACACAGGAATGGACAAATATCCCGGATGGATTGCAACAATCATTACAATTGTGATCAGCGCAATCTTCATTGGGGCACTCTTTGCTGCAGCCGGAGACCACGGTGGTGATCATGGCGGTGAGCACGCTGCAGAAGCTGCTCATTAAGCGAGAGGCCATCATCGTGAACACACAGCAAGTCGTACTGTTGTGAGAAAGACTGATTCAACAGTTCAATGGCGTTGGAGTGTCGAACAAGGCCTATGGCAACGGTGGTGTTCAAATTCCAAACGGTGGGTGCACGATCATCCATCTTTACCACAGTGGTTTCTTGACGCCGGTGGTGTAGTATCCACTCGACGTTTTCTTCGGCTTTGGTCGCAGTCAGCGAGTTGGACAGAACTTCACCAGTCTCTTTTTTGGTGGTCAGTCGATGAACTTCAAGCGATGATGGGCGATCTAACAGAGAGACTGTTGACAATAGGAGTTCAGCCTCCGCCAATCTTCAATGTTTCCACACTTTCTACAGTATCCGACATTGAAGATTTGTTAGAAGAAGGGATATTGTCCAGTTTGGATGATCGGCCAGTAGATTCTGACGGTGGGTATGACCCGATGAAAGCGATTTTCCAAGCACAATCACAGCGACAAGAACAGATGGACACCTCACGGCCGCAGTTTCAAACCTTAGAGCAAGGTAAATTTACTGCCCGTCACTAATATCAATCTGTGTTGCGTTCCATTTCTTTTCGCAGTTGCTCTCTTTCTATTTTCAATACTGCACGATTGATGATCGAGCGATCTAGGTTGTTCATTCCGATAAACTGAGCACCAACACGGTGATATTCAATTTTATCTTGCGTGTATGGGACTTCATACTTTGGGATCGCTGTCCACGGTATGGTTTCCCCATCAATTTCTAGTGTACCTTTGAATATTAGGCGATGAAGGTCGATGTTGTAGTCAAAAATTGTTCGACGAATCAAGAAGCCGCAGCCGCTGACGGATAAATCCAGCAATTGTATGCTGTCTTGATTGATTTCCGTGGTTTGGTCTAGAAAGTCCAGTGCTTTTTCCCGTTCTACATCGTACCCAGGAAGCTGCTCTACTGTGACGTTAATTTGCTGTTCGAACGGTGCTCGATAAGCCCCACGGTCATTCGACAGCCCAATGTTGCTTGGAATGGCAAATGTGATGTAATATCGACCAACAGGATCTGGATTAACCAAATACTGTTCGGTTATAACACTGCTGAATCTATAACGCCCTTCTTTTTGAGGTATTTCGACTTGAAGTTTATCACCAATTTGAAATTTAAAGTCATTGTGCCTCTCTGAATTGATTTGGATACCGCGATTTTCAGCGGAGACTCGTGTGTTCAAGATTGTCAGGGCAACATTGCCATTGTAAGAGATTTCGACTTGATTGGTTGAGCCTAAGATGCGTTGAACTGGTTGGTTCTCTTTTGAGAACTGCTCTGCTTCAGAAGGACGGCTCTCTTTTAGTTTTCGACAATAGAACTCTCGGAATTTAGCTCCTGAGTAAGGTTTGAACTGGATTCTTTGTTCTTTTGCTTTGATTTGAACAGTTGAATCTGAAGGGTTTCGATTTTCTACAATGCCAATGTTTTTGTTTGGGGCTTCCCACAACAATTGTTTGTTGGGTGTCAGCAACCGTGTTTTTTCCTCTGTCACAAAGACGTAAGCAAAGTAGCAACTTTGATTGTTCTTTTGAATTGTGCATTGATCACACAAAATGGGGGTTTCACCATAGTACTTGAATGGCAAATCCAACTCTTTGATTTCGCTGAAAGCCAAGTCTTCAGAATAGAGTTTGGAACGGATGTCGGTAAACAATTTTGGTCGTTCAATCTTGATGACTTCCTTTTCCAATATGTCGTATACTTCGGCTGCTTTACTTGTCACGAAGGTTAGTTTGGTAGACAGTGTCGTGATTTCCAGTCGCCCTTTTTTGCTAATTTTTTGGATTTGATCAAAGGGTACGATTTGTAACTGGGCGCCTGTTAGGGTATCCAGTACATTTTGTGGCGCAAAGGTGATGCGATTGGGGGAGAAACTCAATTCACCATTGATTGCAGATTTTGATGCTCCACGGTATAGCATCGCTTCAAAAGCACTGAGTTGTTCGACTGCGACGTTTTCCAATTCATCAATCTCAGTGCCTTCCAGACTGCGAAGGGTGGTATTTAGACGCGCCGCATTTTTTCCGCCAATAGAAATGCTGTCTTTCTCTGTGGAGATTTTTAGTTTTTGCTCAAGGTTGGAAAACTCAAGGTTTAAAATGTCCACCAGTGGAGTGTTGAGTTCTTTTTTGTCAAAGATGTAACTTTCCAATCCTTTGGTTGTGCGAATGGTCAGTGTCTTGCTGGTGAGAATGATTTCTCCTTTGGTGGTCAAAGGCCCTTTGACATACACATTGGTGTCGCCTTGAAAGAGTACTTTATCAAAGGATTGAGATGCTTGTTCGAGAATGAGACGGATGCGTTCTCCCATTCGCTCTGCTCCCGAACCACCAATCTGCAGGGTGCCCTTTGGATGGTGAATGGATACCATTCCGGACTTTTGTTCTACCGAAGACACATCCGAGATGTTCACTTCTGCTTTGGACCCAGACAGTTTGTCGAGTGCATTTCTGGGTTCCAGTACAATGCGTAGATTGGTGATCCAACAGTTGGCATTGTGCGCTAAAAGAGAGGATGTGTAATGGAGTACCTGATCGGTCGCCAATACTTCTTCATCTGTTTGTAATTCAATGGACATGGAAAACTCTTAAATGAAAGGCTGAAAAGGTCTAAGCGAAATTAATTTAGCCGATTGTGGATCGACAGTTCTAAAATAAATTTAAATTGGGGTCTTTGACTGCGAGTCTGTCAGATTACTCTCGGTCTCCTCGAACCAATATCCGTCGATGGTGTTGAATGAGGGCACGTTCAAGATTGAGAATTTTTCTCATCAATCGATGCTCTGCGCTGGGTGCATTTTCAAGAAACTCCAATCCCATCACGACTTTGTCTGTGTCTTCGGGTTGAAACAACCGACGAATTTTGGCTGGGAAGGCCACCTGTTCGATTTTGATATTTTGTTTGGTGAGTTGTGTGAAATTCCCTCGACTTCGGCGCTTGGCTTCTTCTAAGGGAATGTAGACAACAATTGTTGTTTTGGGAGACTTGAGTCTTTGAAAGTCCATTTCGTCAATTTCATGTCGATATTCTAGTTGGCATCCACCTGCAGACAGGTCCACGAACTGTGCGATGTTGCTGTCTAGTTCGATTGGGCAATTTTGTACCTCAAAACGAATGCGCTCTTTGGTGGGAACGCGGAAGGCGGCGCGTTGATTGATCAGTCGTACGTGTCCAATTTGCTGTGTCATCAGAGAGAACTTGCCATCCATGTCTGGTGTATTGAGGTTGTTTTCCAGCACCAAGGCGTGAAAGATGTAATGCCCCTGTTTGGAAATGACATCCACCTCGACACGCACGTTGTGGGGAATGAAAATCTTTTCCTCAAATTGATTGCACTGAATGTAGATGGTGCCGTTGTTTTCCTCAATGATGGAGTTTTTAATCGTCACCAACAAAGAACCATCCATGTAGACTGACAATTGTTTGGTTCTTCCCAAGATGCTCTCGGTGGGTTCATTTTTTCCGACAAAGGACACAGACATCGGAGAGAGTTTGGGTTCAATCAGGGCTGCCATTTCTGCAACTTGATCTTCATCCAAGAATTCAAAACTTTCCGGTAGAACATCTTCTTGAATGGTCAAACGCGAGCTTCGTTTGTTCATTTTGACCACTTCATACACTGGAATTTCACGCGTGGGTCTCAGCCCATTGGGTTGAAAGATGACGTGGTTGTCATCGAGACTCATCCGACCCAGCGTCAGTGCTTCTGTTTTGTTGCTCATTTTTGTACAAAAGAATTGGTTCGGTGCCAGAATGTTTGACTGGGCATTCCAGAAGTGCAGTAGCAATCGTTCCATATACCCCATCCACAGATCGGGTACAGACAGCGAGAGTGTC
Source organism: uncultured Myxococcota bacterium (assembly GCA_965661045.1). GTDB lineage: Bacteria > Myxococcota_A > UBA796 > UBA796 > UBA796 > CAJWHX01. Next base: position 1,070 of record CBFICN010000027.1, on the reverse strand, counting down.
CAGGTTTGTCCTTTGGACGTGTAGAGTTTGACAATCTCTCCCTCTTCTCGTTCCAAATGTTGAATCTTGGAGCAGGGGATTCGAACATAGGGTTTGTTGGTCAGAGAGGCTTGTTTGGAGCAGGGGAATAGGTACAAAGCTTGTTGACCCATCATGATGAATCCGCTGTTGCTTCCTTGGGGACCCTCCCAGGTGCTGTCCCATAGGCAGTCAACAAAAGTATCCTGTTTGCCGAACACATCGATGATGTGGTTGAGCAGTTGCGCTTGATTTCCCTGTAGAGTGAACTTGTTGCCACCGGCTGTAAATTTCAATTTCTGTGAGACCGCAGTGTAACTGAGGTTGGTCATGTCCGACCATTTGATCACCTGTTCTTTGGTTTCCAAAGTCTGATAACGAAGTTTGATTCCACGTCTGGTGATGGTCAACTCTCCGGTTACAGCCAAGCCAATGCCGATCGAGATGAGCACTTCGTCAGACAACACCACCTGTCGCCGTTCCAATATGTTCCAAGGGGTATCCAATGACAGTCCGCTATCTCGCCACTGTTGAATCCATTCAAACATTCGACGGGCACCGGCACCCCACAGCGAGAGTTTTTGCAGACGCGTTTCGATTTGAAGATTTTTATCCAGCATGCTGAGACTGACATGTTGAACGTCTTCCCAGATGATGTTTCGTCTTTGATACCCGAGTGACTTGCTCCAATCTTTGTGGGGCAGTACCAATATTCGATGGTTGGTCAGCACAATTTCAGAGAGGATTTTGACAGGGCCTGCCATGTAGGACAGTTGGTCATGAACGAGTAGGCGCTCTTGGTCAAGCAGGATTTTTTTCAGCATAATTTGAACAGGGGAAAGTAGGATCTTACAAGATACAGAATAACAGTAATGGATTGGCAATCGGACAAAGGAGAACCGAATGGAGCGTTTTTATGGCATCTTGTCGAAAGTGTGCGCCTGGACGCTGTTTGCGATGACCATATTGGGGGCTCTGAATGCAGTGCTGCGATACTCCTCTAAGTTTACAGGTCAGGTATGGAGTTCCAACGCCTTTTTGGAAGGACAATG
>CBFICN010000026.1:0-28073 GCA_965661045.1 uncultured Myxococcota bacterium | reverse complement strand
ATTTTTTGGCTTTTCTGCAAGAGTCACATGTGGGTATCCCATAAATCGAAATTGTCATTGCATCTCCATGGTTGACATCAATCCAAGAATGGATTAAACAACCACTAGTTCATTTGAGTGAGTGTGGCAATAATTGCACGTTCGCAGTCATACTGAAGCCCTAGTGAATTAAGATCATAATTTGATCACATTGAAGATTGTGCACCCGTAGCTCAGCTGGATAGAGCAATCGCCTTCTAAGCGATCGGTCACAGGTTCGAATCCTGTCGGGTGTATACTTTTCACCGAAATGGGTTAGAACGACCTGTAAGATACTATTCGACGATAAAATGCTCGGTGAACATAGGTGTATCCTTTGATTTCGTTGTGATGTTGTGGATGTTCTTTTGGAGAGATGACATATATGATACACTGTCAATGAACGCTTCCTATGGACAACGGAGATACCGATGAAAAGAATTACAGCCACCTCTTTGATGACAGTATTGCTAACAACCGCTTGCAGTGAATCTAATTTGATTGAAGAGTTTAAAGACAACAGCGACGTATTGTTGGATTCGGATGGTGATGGCTTGACCGATATGGAAGAGCGTTCTTTGAATACTGACCCATTTGATTTTGACTCTGATGGTGACGGGGTTGGGGATGGAGATGAGGTGGAACTTGGCTCTGACCCAACGAATGAGGATACAGATGGTGACGGTGTCGAGGATGGTGATGACGATGATGCCGACGGTGATGGATATGATGATCACGACCACGACTTCGATGGTGAAGTGGATCACGATGATGAAGATCATGAATACGAACACGATTATGATGACGACGAAGACTCCCATGAAGAAGATTCCGACGAAGATTCCGACGAAGATTCCGACGAAGATTCAGAAAGTGAAGATGATTCAGAAAGTGAAGACGATTCACAGGATGACGAAGCAACTGAGCAAACGGAAGTTTATCAGCCAACCGGCACGACGGTATACTAATCGGTTTCTGTTCGCGAACGGCATTTCATTGATATTGAGTGGGCGCGGTGTGTCAAACTGCCTGCTCGGTCTGCAATGAGTCCTCTATATACTGCATGAAATGGTAGACCGATAGAGGGTGGACTGGGTCGACTTTTTGAGTCAATCGGTTAGATTCATCTTGGAGTGAACTATGCCGATTTTATCCAAAGAAGCAGCAGCCGAGTTGACTGCGCTCTCTCAAATTAACTGGGACGAGTGGGAGCCTGTTCAAAAGGCCACACTTCTTTTCGTCCGACAAGGCGATCAGATGTTGCTGATTCGTAAGAAACGAGGGTTGGGTGCCGGAAAAATCAATGCTGCCGGTGGTCGACTCGAGGACAATGAGACCGAGATGGAATGCGCGGTGCGTGAACTCGAAGAAGAACTGTGCATTCACGTGACGGACCCGAAATATGCCGGAGAAGTGGACTTTCAGTTCACAGATGGCTACTGTTTTCATCTGATCGTATTTACGGGCTCAGAGTTTGAAGGGACACCAACCGAGACCGATGAAGCGGTTCCATTGTGGTTTGATGTCGATGCCATTCCATATCATGAAATGTGGGAAGATGACATTCACTGGTTGCCAACCATGATTGCAGGAGATCGGTTCTACGGTCGATTCTTGTTTGATGGTGATACGATGCTGGATGGTTGGATGGCGTCACCCCAAGACGTTGAGCACTTTCTAACGTCCCCCCATCGATAGGTTCTTTGTTTCAATTTTTGACAACTGACACGGAGAAAATCCACTACGGTGATACTATGATACTCGCTTTACTCATCAGTTGTGTAGACTACAATTTTTCAGAAGACAAAGGCGTCAACCTACCTGAAGATACCGCTACGGCACCAACAGAAGGGGATGACTCTGTAACCGAAACCTTCGTCGAGTGCAGTGGCGTTTGGGAGTTGGAGATTCCGTTGAGTCAAGAAGAGGTGTGTTATCAAGAGCAAACAACCGGTGTTCTGGATGTCACCTTGGAATGGGAAAAGCAAGCCTATGACGACTATGTTGAATGGGGGCAGTGCGTAATGGCGCCCGTTGTAGGGCAGTTGACCGACGACAACGGGGATGGTCTCATCAATCAATCTGACGATCCCGATATTGTGGTGATCACAGATGATGCTGGTTTCCGTGAAGACAAGCACGGTGTGATTCGCATTCTCAAAGGGGCAGATGGCAGCATGGTGGACGCCATCGAAATGGCGACCCTGGACAATTATACAGTGCATCCCTATCGCTATTCTAACGTTGCATTGGGAGATGTAGACGTTGACGGTGGACCAGAAATAATATTTTTGGCAGAAGTGTACCAAACCATTGAAGAGATAATTGATACAGGGGCGGATTCTGCTTTGCCAGATACTGCCGATACTTCGGAGGAAGCTGAGCCCGGTCAGCCTGCCGAACCCAGTGACAATCCGATTTCCCCGCCACCGCCGGAGCAACTCAATCCGACGGGGCCCGGCCCCGGTCCAGGAGGCCCCGGTGACTGTACCTGTGGCCCACCTGTAGAGTGTCGAGTGGTTGCCATGAATCCCCAGATGCAAATAGAATGGGTCGGTGGAGTTGTTGAAGAAGGCTGTGGTGGTCATGCGCCATTTTTGACGGACCTAACGGGGGACGGTACGGTTGAAGTACTCGTTGGGGCAATGGTCTTGGATGGTGAAAGCGGTGAAGTACTGGCGATGGGTGAGGGTGATCAAGGGCGTAACAAGGCTTATGCCGAGATTGGCTTTCATTCGGTTGCACTGGATATGGACGGAGACGGCAATCAAGAAGTGCTCGCGGGAAGAACGATTTACGATTCGATGATGAACGTATCTTGTACGGTGCAAGCAGAGTATGATGGATTTACAGGGGCCGCAGATTTCAATCAAGATGGGCGTGGAGAAGGCTTGTTGGTCGGTGGTGGTCAGGTCACCATTTTTGAACGGGATTGTACAGTGTTGGCACAATGGAATCTTCCTGGTTTTGGTACAGGAGGCCCGCCAACGATTGCAGATTATGATGGGGATGCTGTTCCAGAGATAGGCATCGTGGACGGTGAATATTACAGTGTGTTTGAACCAGATGGAACTGTGTTGTGGTCCCGGCCCGTAACGGATGAGTCCTCCCACGCAACTGGGTCTGTTGTTTTTGACTTCGAAGACGACGCCTATCCTGAAGTGGTCTACGCTGATGAACAACAGTTATGGGTGTTGGATGGAATGACAGGGGAAGCGCGACTTCAGTTCTCTGACCACACGTCTCGTACCTTACACGAGTATCCAACGATTGCCGATGTAGACAAAGATGGGTCTGCCGAAATTATCATTGTGAACGGCGGTGCGCATACCGATCCAGTTCGAACAGGGTTGGCTGTGTTGGGGTCAGCATCTTCCAACTGGCCATCGGCTCGGACGGTGTGGAATCAACACGCATATTTTATCACCAATGTCGAAGACGATTTGAGCATCCCGGCCAATCCAACTCCAAACTGGCAATTGTACAACAATTTTCGATCTGGTGCCATCTCAAGACAGATTGGGGCGAGTTTACCAGATGGTACATTGGATTTGGATGTGTGTTTGACAGAGTGTGCCCAGGATACGATAAAGTTTGCCGTACAGGTTGGCAATCAGGGGTTGGGTCCATTGAGGGGAGGAACGCAGATTTTGGCGTATACAGATTTTGATACCTTGGTGACAGTGAAGGCGGTTCCGGACGATATTCCATCGATGGGAGTCAGTGACCCGATCGAATTTGAGATTGAGTCTGACAAGATTTTGAACGGAGTCTTGAGGGTCAATCTGGATATTGATGATTGTGGAGATGGGAACAATTGGGTTCAAACCGATCAGGCTGGATGTCCAGACTAGTTTAGAAAATCGATCTTCTGAAAATCAAGTTGAACTTTGTATCGCTTTTCGATACCCTTTGAACAAATGACAGAAGAAAGTACATTATCCGACGCAAGCGTTCCTCGACCGGTCTATACACCACAAGCCTTACAGTGTCCAAGCTGTGCAGGTGCGTTGCAGCGCTTTTCGGAGCATACACAGTTGATGGTGTGTGACTGGTGCAACGAACGATTGGAACTGACCCATGCTGAGTTAAAGGCTCTGGGAAAGGAAGTTGCCCCCCAGTTTAATCAGTTTACATTGGAACTGAACAGCCATTTTAATTGGGAAGGCGTTCGGTATACGGTGATAGGTCGCATTTCCTTTTTGGACTCTGAGAGTGATCCTGGACCCAAAGACTATTTGCTGTTTCATCCCCACCTGGGAACACTCTGGGCAACAGAGTATTGGGGCTATGGATATTATATCACGCGCACTTCAAGGATGTTGCCACCGGCCAATGCGTTGCAGGCAAACCCTTTGATCATGCCAGATGGATCCAAGTGGGCACGCCAAGAGGTTGAAACCTACAGCATTGAGCACGTTGATGGGGCTTTGCCTTGGGTCGCTAAGCAAGGAGACCGCGTTCAGGTGGCTGAGTTTTTGTCTGCATCTCACAGAAAAACAACGATGTCGATCGAGCAGACGATTGGTGTAGAAGAGATTGAATGTTCCATATCTCTTGAGATCACGGAAAAAGAATGGCAAAACGCGGCTGGCTTGACAACCAGACGCACTCGTAAACGAGAGCAACGGGGTGAGTTTCCAGCTTGGGCTCGGTATTCAGGGTTGTTGATTGGTGGTTTTGTGACACTGTTTCTCTTCATGATGTGGATCGCGACCTTTGCGGCAGAAGAAGACTCCATTGCTTCCTTTTATTATTCAACCAGTCAGTTTCAATCCGGAGATCCAACTCAACCCATTGAAATTGTGACCGATACATTTGACATTGTTGAAGGCGAATTCGGTCTGGAGCCAACTTCGATTCTATTTCATTCAACGATAGACAACGAATGGATGTCTATACAGTATGCATTGTTGTCGGTCAGCAAAGAAGATGCTGGCAAGAGCTATGATGAATTGTTGCAGTCGGAAGCGACCCATTCAGATACAGAGCAAAGCAAGAGCGTGTTTGTCTCGGATATGTCTTTGTCCTATTATCATGGCTACGAGGGTGGAGAGTCTTGGTCAGAAGGATCTCGGCGAGCCAAGGAACGTGTGTTGCTTCCACCGGGCAAGTACCGATTGTTGCTGACAGCAGTTGCGGGAAATGATTATGGCGCACACGATCTGGACAGGGGAGTGACGGTGTCTGTTCTGCCAAATGACGTTCCAAACGCGTTTTATGGAGTGGGCAGTCTGTTTACGCTCTTGTTGACGTGTTTATTTTTGTTGGAAGACTAAGTATGGTTGTTTTCGTCTTGGTCATGCTGGTCGTTTTGGCGACCATTTCTCTACAGCGAATGCGTAGGCCGGGCCAATTTTGGTGGATGGGATTGCTTGGAATCTTGTTTACGGCATGGTTCTCTTTTTATGCGACGACCAATCATTGGGGTGTGGAAGAACCGATGAAGCAAGGAGAGTCGATTCGACAAGATTCGACACAGCGTCGCACTTCGTACTTTGGATATTATTCATCTCGAAGCCACATGGGTGGTGGATTGATGGGTGGAAAATAGTTTATTGGAGGTCTCATGACAGACATGGAACACATTGTATCAAGCTTGGTATACAGCGGTATTGGGATGGTGATGTTCATCATCGCCTTCTTCATTATCGTGAAAATCTCTCCGTTCTCGGTGCAGAAAGAGATTGAAGAAGATCAAAACACCAGTTTGGGCATCATCATTGGCTCTGTGATGATTGGCTTGTCCATCATTATCGCTGCGGCCATTGTGTAATGCAGGTTCAATGCGCTCAATGTGGTGCTGAGCATAAGGTGGTCAATCCCGCTGCTATATCGGTGCACTGTGAGTATTGTGACGCTGTCTTACTGTTGGTGGACACAAACTGGGTCGACAGTGGGAAGAAATCTCGACTCTCTCAGGGGTTTTCTCGTTTGTATCGGGGTGCAGTCTGTGTCATTCATAATGTCGAATATCATATTGTGGGGCGTGTTCGGTATTCTTTTGGGCGTGGATTTTGGGATGAATGGTATGCGTTGACCGATATTGGAGACGGTAGTTGGATTACAGAGGACAACCACGAATTTGCCGTTCAACGTCGTGTGGATGCGCATCAACTCGACTCAGATCCCACAAATTTGGCGGTGGGAGATGAAGTATCGCTTGATGGTCGTACGTATCGAATTCTCGAAAAAGGAACGGCAACCTGTTTGGGACTGGAAGGCGAACTCCCCAAAGGGATATTGCCAGATGAAGTATATCCGTATGCCGATGGGGGAAGTTTGGATGGTGTCTACGCGTTGGGGATTGAATATGACGATGACCAGCCAACCCTGTTTATCGGAGAATGGGTGTCTGCAAAAAACATTACGGTCTTTGAGTAACCCGCTCCTTCGTATCGACTCTGTCACATCGGACCCATCATCTCGGGCCACATCTGCCGCTGATTCAATGATACATTCCTACCGTTGAAGGCAATTTAATACCCCAATTCTTCAGGGGGGCCATTGCTGTTGCTGGTTTCTTGAATGAGTTTGCGGACAGCCGTTGGGCGTAAGGATAAAAACTCGAAGCCCGTTCTGACTAGGCCGGTTGAAGTGTTTTCCTTTTGATACTTGACAACCCCCAAAATCTGCATTGGAGATTTGAGTTCTTCAATCTGTAGTAGGTATAAACTTGCCATTGGCAAGGGTGTGGTACTGTCCAGTGCGCATCCGGAAATAGAAATGTCTCGAATCATTGCGGCATTTGTTTCCTTGGGCAATGTACACCAGCCGGTTGAACCATCCCATTTTAAAGGGACAATATTTACTTCTAAGTCAACGTGTGTGCGATGGTGTGCTCGATGATTGAACACATCAATTTGTCCAGGCCGCTCCAATACCCATTGTTGCACTGGCAAATCTTGTTTGAAGGATATAGACGTTTCAATTCGCAGTCGTCGTTCACCATCATCAAACCAAAACTCCAATGGCTGTTCAAGAGGCAATGTGGTTTGGCTTCGAATTGCCAGACCGTGTGCTTCAATGTGCATCACGACTTCAATGCTTTGATTGCTGGTCAGTTGTAGAGACCCTTGACGATTGTGCAAGAGCGAAACCAGATCTGCTCGTTCCAACGCAAACCAAGGAACTCTGGAACTGGGCATATTGAGTGCGGAAGCCCAATGACGGGCTACTGTTGCAGAACCAAAGTGAATGACGAGCCATTCTGGTCGAGTGTTCACTGTTGGAATCCGGAGTTTGATCACGGCTTTGCTTGTATCGTATAAGTCTGGCATCCAGAGATCGCGAAGGTGGTATTCCAACGGTGCCAGTTTTGGATTTCGTGGATCAAATTTCAAGACAGAATCTTGGACGTGCAATCGACCGATGTGTACTTGTCGATCATCGTCCCATAGACCTACAGTTCCAGATTCAAATGAAGTGCAGATATTTTCGAGGAGTCTTTCAACAACCCCTTTATAAAAAGTGGTTGGGTGTCGACGACCTAAAGTCGTTTTTCCATTTGCATGCTGTATGACAAGTCGAGAGCGACCAAAATCTAGTGTGTGGATCGCATCCCAAGAAATTTTAAGTGGATCGGAATACAGTAAAGGAAGCGCCTTAGAGGTGTATCCTCGAAGTTCGTGATCCAATAAAACAAACGCAGTATGGCTCCACCAATTGGGCTTATCGGACCAGATATAGTGTGGGATAAGATTTGAAGAGAGGCAATCAATCAATGCCCAGAGCCGATGTCCTTGTGAACCCTGTATTCGAATGGAGACTGGGTCCCCGTTGAGAATGCTGTTGAAGGAGACCACGGTCAATCGAGTGAATGGATTTGTTTTGACTGTTGGGTTGTCTACGCATGCTATTGAAAGCACAACGGTAGATGCGTTGCGTCGCAGTATTTCAATCGTATCGTTGCGTACCTGAACAGAGCACTCCGTGTAGCGCCGATGGTCGATTGACACTCCGCCTTCAAGATAGGCTTGTAAGTGCGTATCCATTTCGGGCTGTGTATCTTTGATGGATAACTTTTTCGGTGACCAATGTTTGTTGATGTGTTCTACAATTGGGGTAAAACGTTCTTCTATCGGGTACAATGTGATGACACCCCGTTCCGACAATAGTTCGATACCGCTCGATGTAGATGGGCTTCTATAGCCAAGCAGCATATGAAAAGGGAGTTGGAGTCGATTTCGTGAAGGAAAGTCCGCTTCGAAAAATAGGTCGTTCTCTCGCAGATAGACCCGTCCATCAATTCGTTGATGGTTTACGAGTCGATAGCATGGAACGGAAGCGAAAGTCATACCACATTTTATCGTAGAACTCAGTGCTTGTATAGCCATGACCATTAGGCAAGCAGATTTTCTTGACCAGAACCTCGAATAAACAAGCAACAACCAACGGTTTGTGATTGTATACGATCGATGAAAGATGTTGCGGTGTCCGTCTGTTCATCGATCTCCAGTGGCAAACCGAATATTTGAATTTCAACGGGTGGTGCTTGTACAACAGCACTCCAGATATCTCCGACAAATGCCAGCGCGGTTGTTTCTTTTGGCAGGCGTCCCAGTTGTCGGATCCCTTCTAGGTAAACTTCAGCAGCGGCGTGTTCATCGGGGGATTCCAACGTTGTTACCAGGCGAACAGGGATGTTGCGTTCTTTGGAGAGTTGAATGGCAATCAGGAGCGAAAGATCTAGGCTGCCAGCTTGTTGTGCCGATTCAATCTTCCAATCCGGGCTTTGAGGGCGTATCCATACTTGTACACAAGGGCTTGGATCGATCTTGTACGGGATTTCTATCAGCAAGACCAGTCCAAGTCCTAGCCGCAGGCATCGTCGCAAAAAGTTGTCCGGTGCATCAAACTTACTCAACTGCCGCTCATGGAGCATGAAAATGTTGGGTGCTAAAAATGAACTGTGTAAGGATTGTAAACAGGTTGAAATTACAATCTCAGGTTCATGCATCGGCAGATGACTCTCTTGAACAAAAAGTTCAGGGTGCAATTCCCAAGGTCGGCTTGTTTTGTGCAGATGCAGCAAACGCATACTCCCTTTGGGCAAGACCATGTCTGTTGCGAGTTGTACGAGCATTGGGGGCGTAGATATCATATCCGCATCGAACAACGGAATGACGGGGTGTGGCATCCAAGCTTTTCCTTCGACAACGCGATTTTGTAGGCTCTTTTGAGCGGCCCATCGAGCAATAGACAAGAATAAATTGGTACGAACGTCTTCCCGTTCGGAGATGTTCATGGTTTGTTTAGACAATCGAAGATAGCCCAAAGCCAACATGAACAATACCAACATTGAAATGGAGGGGTTGACAATCAATGCGATGATGATACAGCCGATGGCTCCGGTAAATGGTACCCAATTGGGAACGCGCAAGGTGGGACGAAAAGAGAGCAGACCAAGCTGTTGCTCAACGAGAACGATCAAATTGATTGTGCCGTAGGTTGTTAAAAAGCAAATGGTGATGACCGGTGCGATACTGTTGAGATCGCGGAGTAAAATAGCGCTGAGTACAAGTGTACTGGTGACCCACAGGGCATTGTGGTTGGTCGATGTAAATTCACCTTTGGGGAGTAGATTGTCTTTGGCCAATGCCTGCATCAGTTTTGGTGCTGCAACGAAGGTTGCGAGACCCGCACAGAAGGTAGCCCCAACAACCGCAATTGCTATCAATAAAGGAAATACAGAAATCTCTTGCATGATTGTGTAATTGGACAGTAAATCTGCCTGGGGTACACCTGCATAGACAATAGACAACCAACCGTAGACCACACCAGCGACAGCAACGGCTGACAAGGTACCTTTTGGGATCGAGTGCCGGGGGTCCTCTAGATCCCCTGAGAGAGAAGCCCCAGCCAATATTCCTGTTACGGCAGGAAAGTATACCGCTAAGACGGTCCAAAAATTTTCATAGCTCTGTCCAAAGTTGCCGACCCAGTTGATGTCGACCCAGCGAGTATCAAAAGGCTTCCACGAAACGGACAAAACACTGAGAATGGTAATGGCAAAGATTAGATATTGTAGTTGGAAGGCTAGATTGGTAAAAAATCGCACAATGATGACCATTCCACCAAAGGCAAATACATCAATCCAGAGTGGGTCATGGTCGGGAAAGATTCCGAGCCAACCTTCTCTAAAACCAAAAATGTACATGGTAATGGCAAGAGATTGTGCCAAATACAGCATAAATCCGACCACCCCACCAGCTTCCCGACCCAATGAGCGTGAAACGATTGCATATGCTCCACCAGCGTGTAGTCGTACGTTGGTCGAAATGGAAGACAGAGACAGGGCTGTAGTTGCCGTGATGAATAAGCAAATGCCCAAAACCAACCATGCACCCAGTAAACCACCATTTCCGACCAGCCATCCCTGACGTAGGTACATGATGACGCCCAAGATGGTGACAATGGTTGGGGTAAAAACCCCTTTGAATGTTGAAAGTTTTGGGGATACAGACATAGAACCTACTGCTATGGTATAGGGTCGTATATCGCAATCCCAACTGCCCACGCAACCGGTAAAACTTGAACGCACAGCAATGATGGGGTGGGTTATCGAACACAGAGAACGGTGGCAAACAGGACTTTCCAAAGAAGAGTGGTCGAAGCAATTGGCACAATACGTAGAGCCAATCGAGCAGTTTCGACTGATAAGCCGGCTGAGTGGTGCGGGAATTGTGGTTCGTACGTTGGAGCAGCCAGAGACCGAAAGAGTGTACATGGGAATCTCTGACAATGGGGGGTGGAGAATTGCCCAGATACTTGAAGCTGTCAATATCTCTCCTTATCAGCCCATTGTTCAATTAACACCGGCAGTACAGAGTGGTGTGTTGAATGTAGAAGTGGTGTACAGTCCACACCAAGACGTGTACTTACTCTCTCCGTTAGAGTGGATAGGAGGAGTCTTGTGTGTGTTTGCCGGCATTGTTGGACTTGCAAAATCCCCACTGGCACTCGGCGCCATATTGCTTGGTGTAGGGATTGTACTACTGCCTAGGGTGCGAGCCAGATGGAGTTTTGAAAAAGAGGTAATCCGTGCTCGGGAGTCCCTCAAGGAACTGCCTATAGATTGGGGGTTGATACAATCTGAATAATTTGTATTTTTCCGATATATAGGGTAGATTGAACGAATAATTGTGAATGAGAGTGGCTATGTCAAAAGAAACCGATGGCAAAAAAGTATACATCCGAACCTTTGGTTGTCAGATGAACGTGTATGATACTGGGAAGATGAAAGCCTTGCTGGCGAAAGATGGTTATGAAGCGACGGAAGATATGGAGTCGGCGGATTTGGTGATTGTCAATACGTGCTCCATCCGTGAGAAACCTGAACTGAAGTTGCATTCTTTTTTGGGTGAAGCCAGAAAGATTAAGCGAGAACAAAATCAAGACCTCCAGATTGCCATTTCTGGTTGTGTGGCACAACAAGAAGGACGAACGCTCTTGGATAGATACAAAGACGTCGATTTGGTTTTTGGACCCGATGCCGTACCCAACGTTCAGCAGTTGATAAAAGTCAGTAAAGCCCAGCAGGTGTTGGATACCGACTTTTTAACATCTGCGGACTATGTGTTTGCGGCAGAGATCGATCCAGATGCCGAACGCCAAGTGGGTGCGTTTGTGACCATTCAAAAGGGCTGTGACAACAAGTGCACCTTTTGCATCGTTCCGACTACCAGAGGTCAAGAAGTGTCTCGTTCGTCGGCGCAAATCGTCCAAGAAGTTCGAGAATTGGTCGCCAAGGGCGTGAAAGAAATTACCTTGATTGGGCAGAATGTAAATTCCTACGGTCTAAAAGTGCCCGGTGAAAAGACTTTCGCACAGTTGTTGTATGCGGTCGCAGAAGTACCCGGTGTTGAGAGAATTCGATACACCACGTCTCATCCCAGAGACATGGGCGAAGACGTTTTTCAAGCCTATCGAGACTTGCCACAGTTGACCAGCCAACTTCATTTACCGGTTCAGTCTGGGTCATCCAAGGTTCTTCGTCGCATGAAACGTTTTTATACCCGTGAGAAATACCTATGGGTGGTCGAACAGTTGTTCAATGCCCGCCCAGATATGGTGTTGTCCACAGATTTTATTGTTGGGTTCCCCGGTGAAACCGATGAAGATTTTCAGCAAACCTTGAGTTTACTTCAAGAGGTTGGGTTTCATTCTTCTTTCTCCTTCAAGTACTCTCCACGTCCGGGAACCCCCGCACTGAAACTTGTTGAGAGAGACCCTGTAACACCAGAAGTGGCTTCGGCACGCTTAATTGAGTTGCAACGTCTGCAAAGAGAGATTTCCATTGAGGCCAACAAGAAAACGATAGGTCAAACCTTTGACGTGTTGGTGGAAGGGGCTTCTCCGCGTGAACCAAACCTTTTATTTGGTAGAACCTCGACGTTCAAAGGGGTTCACTTTGAAGGGACGCCAGACTTGGTCGGTCAAACCATACCGGTCACTATTTATCAGTCCTTTACATCTGCGCTCCGTGGTGAGATCGTACAGTAACACCGTTTCCTTGTCATTCGACAAGGGGTATTTCAAGGGAGTTCACTGTGAACCGATCAAAAGAGCAAGGGGGCCATCGCAGAAGGACCTACGTAGAACGTCCGCCTGAATTGTTGTTTCATTCTATGGATAAGCGAACATTTTTGAAACTAATTCAAAAGGATCAGTTTGCCTATCCAAACAATCGAAGTATCTTTGCATCCAAAATTTATGGCTACGCCTGGCAAGTGGCGCATCGTACTTGTGAATACCCCCATGTGGCAATCATTGATGTTGGTATTGCCAAGCGTCACAATGTATATCCTCGCAAGAACAAAAGAAATCTGTGGGAGATTGATGCGGTGCCAATGGAGGCCATACTGAATGCCCATCCAGAATATGGAGAGCAGATTTCAGCCGGTGGGATCCCGTACATCGTCGAAGATGGTGAGTATAAGGTCGCTTTGATTCAAATGCGACGCGCCCACTTTAACTCTTGGGAAGTGGCGAAGGGAAAGTTGGAACTCGGAGAGACACCACTGCAGGCAGCCAAACGTGAGATTGGTGAAGAAATGGGCTGCTCATTTGATTTGACAGAGGCATACTTTCTTGGAAAGGCACAGTTTTCGATTCAAGTGAAATCCAGTTGTCCACTGTTGAAGAGCATCCACGTTTATCTGTTTAAGGCGGACAGAAAAATTACTGAATTTAATGTTGCCACAGAAGAAGGTATTGCAAATGTCGAGTGGTTCAACGTAGAAACGGCTGTTCGACTGGTTTCGTATCGATCTTTGGGGCACATCATGCAGAGTATGAAGCGTCATTTGGAAGCAAAGGGAGAGGCCAGTTTGTGACGGTTACCACCAAACTTTAGAGAATGGCGAGAGGAGAAAGGTCGTTTGCCTGAAGATAGGAAAGAATAAGGCTCTCCTGATACTGGCTACGATTTTGCAGAATACCGGTTACGACATTACACTATGGAACAATCTGTGGTGGGTCTTAAGTGTTTATTGACTCACCGCATTAACACGAGTAGGTTTTATGTCTCATCATCCCCACCCTTGGAAATTGCGTTTGGAACATCTTGGGTTTTCGCACATCGAGGTGGATTGGGTTGGTGGCAATATCCACTTCAATCCTTATGATTGCGTAGATGAAACGTCGATGGTCATTTTGTCTTCGGCTTGGCCAGAAGCATTCCGTGGTGTGTCTAGAATGGCAAAAATTCGCAGATATTGTAGAGTGGTGGCACCAAATGAGTGTCTACAGTGGTTGAGAAGTCTTGGCTGGCCAGATGAGCAGCTTCACGAACAGTTTCAGGAAGATGGATTGGACATCACCTTAGAAGGGTATCGACCGATTGATCCACTGACTCCAAAAGAAGCTTTGTACAAAGGGTGGGAGACCGTCAAAAGGCCTTGGAGAACGGTCTCTAGGGTGCGTGCTCATCAAAAGATTCCACACTTTTCGCCCCAAGTGACAGTGCTGAAATTTCCATCCGGACGTGAACTGTTGCATTTACAGTGTCTCTTTCACCGAAAACAACAAACAGAGGTTGAACAATATTGGATTGAGCGTTCTAAGGTGGCTACATGGGTGATTGTGGGTGCCGATTTCGAAGAACACAAACACTGTGCGGCTCAACTGGCTCGTTTGGAGGCTGACCATGTACTTCTGACGGATTTGGTAGGGGATTATCGTCGTCAAGCGGGACTTCCTTGTGCTTTGTTGACCCCACTGGCAGATGCCATTATTGCTCAAGACCGCTTGGTACAGATTTTTGCAACGCAAGTGACCCACCGTTTTGACCAAGTGACGTTGTTGGCGTGAATGAGATTGAGAAGGCCCCAAAGGGCTTTGTCCGAATTTGTCCATTCTGTTCGTGTGCCGAATAAAGAATATAAAAATGTGTTATGTACAAAGTGTATAATTTGATGAGGAGGTCCCATGGGATTTTGGAACAGTTTAAAAGGACACGTCTTTCTCGATGTTATTCAGTGGGAAGAAGATGGGAATGACACCTTAGTCTATCGTCCACCTGTCACAGATCAGGTCATTCAAGATGGTGGAAAACTGGTTGTTCGTGAAGGGCAGTCCGCCATTTTTCAAAAAGAAGGAACGATGTCCGATGCCTTTGGACCAGGAACGTATGAGCTGAGTACTCGAACACCTGCCATTATGAGTTTCTTTCAGGGTATTAAGTATGGATTCAACAACCCGTACAAAGGGGATGTGTTCTTTTTGAATACTCGAGTTCAACGAGACCAGAAGTGGGGTTCACCTGGAGCGTTTCCATTGCGCGACAAAAAGTTTGGCTTGATAAAGTTGCGGGCTTTTGGAACCTACTCCTTTCGGATTGTGGATACAGTGAAGTTTATTCGCGAAGTGGTTGGCAACAACGGATTGTTTTCAGCATCTGAAATCAATGGAGACATCAAGCGGAGATTGTTTGATAAGTTTCGCATTCTTGCCAAAGCCGGTGGCGTTAGCTACGAAGAACTGGATATGCAAACCGACGAAATTCGTGCGGCCTTGGTTGAAAAACTGGGTGGGGAGTTGCTGGCAGATTACGGAATCCAGTTGACTGGGTTTACCATTCTCAATGTCAATGTAGATCCAGAAGATGAAAAGAGAATTCGTCGAGTAGAAGACATTGACGTTTTTGACTCGCGATTTGATCGGTATCGCGAAATGCGTCAAATGGACATGATGGATTCAGCCGTTGCTAGAGAAGGGGCCAGCAATCAAATGATGGATGCTGGAATGGGCTTGGCAATGGGTCAAATGTTCGGCGGCATGATGGGACAGCAGATGGGTTCTCAACCTGCTCCATCAGCTCCATCAGCACCGCCTGCTGCACCACCTCCCATGACGACAACGTATCATTACAACGGTGTGGCTGGACAAGGACAGTTTTCTGCGCAGCAAATCGCTCAGCACGTTGCATCCAATCGAAATGGTGCGCACAATGTTTGGGTTCAAGGGTGGCCAAACTGGAAAAGTTGGCAGCAAGTCCCCGAAATCGTCAACCTCGTTCCTCCTCCAGCTGCAGCGCCCCCTCCGATGCCAGGAGCGGCAAGCGTTGAGGTGTTCCATTTCAATGAAGATGGACAAAATCGTGGTGAAGTTCCATCCAACGTCATTGCTCAGGCAGTCCAAAGCAATCCAAGTGGTACGCACTTGGTGTGGAAAAGTGGCATGAGTGGTTGGACGGACGCAACGGAAGTCGATGCAATCAAAGCACACTTGAATGCTGGACCACCACCCATTCCTGGCTCTCCAGTCGGTGGACCACCACCAATTCCATAATTGGTTGTCTGAGTCCTATATGTACAAAAGGTGGACTTTGGTCCACCTTTTATGCTGGAAGGCACTGTATTTTTGTGGTCAGTACGGTTTGAGATACAATGGTCGAACAGTTTTTATTTCGATGCACTATTGTGGTGCTTGTATACTCCATCGCTCTAACCATACGAGATTTCCATTGTCGTAAGATACAATCAACTGATCGCCAACCAAGGCCAAATTCGGTCTGGTGTACCCACTGCCACTCAATGTTTTGTTGTCTAGTAGGGTAAAGTTTTCATCGAATGCAGCCAGTTTGACGATGGAGTCAAAGTTGGCTTCTTGACCATCTTCCATAAACGTATAGGCGACAAACCATATTCCCAATTCTTCATGGTGTACCACGCCTCCAGGAAACCAGTTCCAGTCATCATTTTCACTCTCCAAAATGACAGTGGTGAAGGGCGTCAATGGGTTCCAATCTAGGTCATAGCGTGAAATGATTAGGTCTCTTTGAGGGGCGTCTCCAGTAAAAGACCAGATCTCAGAACCGACTTGCATAGAGTATCCAAGTTGTGGAATCGGTTCGGGTAGGGTGATGCCAAAACTCGACCCTAGAGGCGTCAGTTGTTCATCAAAGCATTGAATCGTTTTGTCTGGTCCTGAAGTGCCCCAACGCACACAGATATTTTCATCAACCAATAAGAGATGGGGATCATTACAGGCGATCGGCAAGCCCTCTTGAAGGGTGTGGGTACCCAAACGGTTGCCTTGTAAATCTGTCTTGATCATGATCAAGTCTTCGTCACCAAATCCGCTCGCTACAAAGTACAACGCATTGTTCAATCGGAGAAACTCGTGATCGGACATGACGATCCCAGGGGGAAAGTCTCCCAGTTCAGTAACCATTTTCAAATCTGAAGTGGGTTGAAAATCCAGATTGAATTCTCGAAAGGCCACCTGCTCATTTTGCATTGTGGAGAAATAAAATCCATCGTTGGTGGGCCACAGGTTGGACCACATATTGGTGCCCCCAACTTGAAATTCGTCTTCAAAGAACAAGACCGGCCCATCTTCTTGTATTGGGCCTGTGTCTTGTACACCAGTATCGGTATCTTGAGTGTCAGTGTCGGTCTCGACTGAGGTGTCTATATCTGAAGCTGTATCACCGGTATCCACTTCAAATCCAGTATCAGTTAAAGAGTCAGCTGGGCTTTGTTCATCCTTTTCTGGGGACAAGCAGCCGAGCGTGCTGAGTAAGACAATGTTCAACAACATGGTTTCTCCAGTTTCATGGGGCTGTATTCATCATAACCCAATTGATGTCCGATTAGAAGTGTGATCTTGTGATGGTTTATACTGTTGATATATATTGCAAATACCTGAATTTATTAACTTTATTGTCAATATATCGAATTGTCAGGTAAGAATTGACCAAAATTAACGAATTTCGCCAGCAAATTGACGAATTGTTCGTCATTTTTGTGTTCTATGACAGTTTACTGTTCCTAAGAGACGCTATTTTTCGATGCAATACGTTATTATTTGGATTGGCATACTTCTTGCTTCTTAGGTGGCATCACACCATTTGGAGGCAACATGTCACAATATTCCTTTCGTTCATCAACAACCAGTTCAACGACTTCTCAACAGCAACCTCCCAAATCCAAGTCATCTTTGGATATTGGCAATCAAGCTCTCCTTGAGCAGTTGAAGAATATTCAACCAGAAGATGCCCTATCCAACGCTTTGAATTGGGGCGGAATGATGTTGACGGACTATGATGACTTGAGCAACAATGCACTTGATGACATCATCCCTCAGAATGACCTGAACGGCGCTTTGGCTGGTGCTTCTGCAGTGATGGCAGGTGTTCAGTCCTATCAAGACTCACCCAATCAAACCATGGCAGGGAAAGGATTGGATGCGCTATTGGATGCTTCGGGGTCATTGTTGATTGGTGCCAATCCAGCCGTTGGTGCCGTTGATTCCTTTTTGCCAAAGGAATTTCAACTGGCCAGTTTGTATGATGGTACGAGTTCAGCGATTAGTTCTATCACCGAAGGTTTGTTGACCGATGACAGTACGGCGATGGAGGGCTTTATGGACAAGGCAAAGTCTGGTGATTATTCTGTTGTGGTACAAGAGGCTGTCGAAGCAGGAGAGTTTTGGGCAAAGCAGTTACAGTAATGTTCATGCCCATTTGTATTCCACAGTATGGTTCGATACTAACTGTTCATAATCTGGATGTGAATGAGACGACGCAAACAATACCCCCTGTACAGTACCAACTGGATTTCGCAATACGCACAGCAAATTGTGGAGTGCATGGTACCGGTCGTTGATGCGTTGTACGATACAGTTCCTCCAGACCAGCGAGCCAATGTACTTCAACTGTCCGCATCGTGGTTGTTTCGATGCGTTGTCTTACAGATTGCCGACAAAAAGGGTTTGTTGCAAGGTCATGTGGACACCACTGTTTTGCCTACCACAACAGCGATTACGTCTGTTAACGTTTCAGTTTTGTGCCAAGGAATTCGAAGTCTTTCGTGTTCCATGTACGCTGGTTCGGAAGAAGTGGGTGCACATCCTCATGACTTTTGGCAACCGACTGTACTGGATGAATTGGGCTGTGACGAGCAAAATCAGGCGCTGCGTGAAGCCCTCAGCACATTGGTGATGTCTACCCAGATTTTTAACGGAGACAGCATAGATTTTGCTCAGTTACCGTTGGAGACGTTGGGTGCACTTCACGAGCATTTGTTGCAACGACAACTGGATAAAAACCGACTCGTATTTGTCAATCAGCGCAAGAAATCCGGTACTCACTTTACACCAATGTCCGTCGCGACGCAACTTGTTCAACAATCTTTGGACCTGTACTTTCAAGACAATCCAACAATGAATTGGCAGGACTTGAGAATCTGTGACCCTGCGATGGGGTGTGGTGCATTTTTATTGGCGGTTCTCCGTGTATTGTCATCATACAATTTGAGTCAATGTGGCTTAAGTGAGCAACAGAGAAAGCAGTATGTGGTCGAGTCTATTTTGCATGGTGTAGATATACACCCTCGTGCAGTAGACATTGCCATCGTAACGTTGTGGTTGGAGGTTGAGGATCCTGCCTTGTCTACTCGCAATTGGGGCGCACGATTTCGTGTGGGCAACAGTTTGATTGGATACACACCACAAGAACTTGGGCTGGACGCGTTCAAAAATCATTCTGCTCAGTTGGTGGCAGACGTACTGCGTTTTCGATTTCAAACCTATTGTGAGATTGCCGATGCTCAGTTGACCGATGCCAAACAAAGAAATCAGTGGAAAGCCCATGCAAAAATTGAACAACACATTCTAGAGGGCACCGCTGTTGTCTCTGTCAAGCCACTAGAGAAACAACCTTTTCATTGGACACTAGAATTTCCAGCCGTGTTTGCTCGAGGTGGATTCGATTTTGTCATTGGAAATCCTCCCTTTGTCAATGCCATCCGTGGTCATGTGTCCTCTTGGGACAAGGCTTTTTATCGACACCGCTTCACGATGGTTCAAGGGGCTGCAGATTTGGCCTATTATTTTGTTGAATTGTCCACCCACTTGATCAAGCCGACTGGGCTCATTTCTTTTGTGTTGCCCAAGGTCACTTTGGGTGCTACGGCGATGCAAACGGTACGGCAGCGTTGGACACCACGATCAATCCACTTTCCAGCTAAGAATTCTTTGTTCGCGGATGCCAATGTACAAGTGGTCTTGCTCATTTTGTCGACGGTTGGACCGACAAGAATAACCAACACCGCCCATCCTTCATCAACGGATTGGAAAATGGTAAGCACAGAACACCGGTTTCAATGGGCCCATTTGGCGGACAATTGGTGGACCACTTTTTGGTTTGCCATTCGTGACCTTCCCGCCGTTGATGCATCTACCTGTTTGCCCTTGCGTGAAACTGGTTTTGAAGTAGCCAGTGGGTTGATTACCAATGAGTTTTATGAAGTGGACATAGAAGAATCACAAACCGGTACCAACCTTAAACTTTTGACATCTGGTGGGATTGATGCCAATGAACAGTTTTGGGGAAGACACCCTCAAAAGTTTCGCAAACAGACATATTTGCACCCTAGACTATCGGAAGATGGAATGAGTGCCAGTATTCTGCGCAAATTTAAGCGATCACGGCGTCCGAAGATCATCATCGCCAATCAAACCAAACATGTGGAAGCGTATTTGGATACTCTCGGGGAGTTTCAAGCTTCGACGGCCACCAGTGAGATTTACCACAACCAAGACTCTGTTCCTGCACTGAAACGACTGCTTCAGTGGCTACACAGTGATTCTATGGCTCAGTTGTACGCATCCTGTTTGGGATTCAATGCACTGGGAGAGGGGATTTCGATGAGCAAAGAGTTTCTGTTGTTGATGCCTGTACCACCAAGTGTTCTGGATACAACAGAGTGAAAGAGTGAAAGCCAGATTGCTTGCTGTACTCTAATTGATTAGACGAATTCGGATGCTCTCGGTGGCGACATTTATGGTTTATCTTCTTTTGGTGTGACTGTTGCGTGTTCTTGTTCGATACGGGCTTCTTTAAAACACTGACCGGCTTTGAGAGGCGCACGAATGCCACTGTTCTTTCGCACTTGATCAATCCAGGCAAGGTAATTGTGGATGAGAATTTCAATATCCGAAGTCGGAAAAAATGGTTTGAAGGCTGAAATGGCTGCTTCCATTGTGCACATTCCATCCTTGAAATAGGGTTTTCTGATGCGTGGCAAAGGGGGAGACAACGGCAGAATTTCCAGTCTTGGCAGTTGCGTAAGCCCATCAATTTTTTTCAGCATTCGTGACGTTTGTTTCCAAGAACCGTCCAAAATGATTAAATTTTTGGGGGTGGTGGATGGATCAAAGGCTGTTGGTGGGTTCATTGGATCTGGATCATAGAACAGTGGGAAGACAAGAGTCGCCCCGTCGAGTAACGTTGGTGACAACAGGGTGGGACCTTGAAAGCGAGCACCGTGGTCGATGACGGAGATATTCTTCAAGGATGCTTCTAAGATTCTAGCAGAGTTTGAACCACGCCCAAGTTCCTTTTGGTGTCGAATGACAGTGATGGGGAGGGTGTTTTGTACAACGCGCAGACTTGGACAGACACAGGTTGTGCCCCGTAGGGCACACCGTCCACACCGTTGCAGTTCTTCTTTTGATAGGGTCATACGATGAGGAACGGTTCAAACTCTTAGTATCGTGTAATGTGTTGGGTCATCCAAGAGATTTCTCCACGGACCCCTCTGGAATAGATGTCCTGGACCATGCGCGTAATCTTGCCTGGGGTACCGTCTCCAATCGGTAAACGGTCACACTCACGGACTGGAGTGATTTCAGCGGCGGTTCCCGTCATAAAGACTTCATCTGCAACGTACATCGCATCTCGTCCAAATGGCATTTCGACACATTCGATGCCTTCATGCTTCAAAATTTCCAATGAAGTTTTGCGGGTGATACCGGCCAAAATATTGACGACCGGTGGCGTTTTGACCAATCCATCTTTGATAACGAAGAGGTTTTCACCCGTCCCTTCTGCTACGTAGCCGCTGTGATCCAACATAATCGCCTCATCGTAGCCGTTGTCGTTGGCTTCATACCTTGCCAAGATGGAATTGACATAGTGGCCAATGATCTTGGCGCGTTGAAGGTTGGCATTGATGTGGTGACGCGTGTAAGAAGATGTTCCCACGCGAATACCCTGTTGAATTCCTTCATCCCCAAGGTAGGCGCCCCATTTCCAAGTGGCAATGGCAACCCGCACTGGATTGTGTCGTGTTCCCAAACCCATTGCACCGTGACCCAAAAATACGATTGGACGGATGTAAGCTTCTTCGAACTCATTGGCTTTCAAGGTATCGATACAGGCTTGGCGTACGGTTTCAAACTCAAAAGGCATCTTCATACGACACATTTTTGCAGAATCAAACAATCGATGGAGGTGCTCGTCGAGTTTGAAGATTCCACCACCACCGTTGTGCTGGCGATAGGAACGGATACCTTCAAACGCACCCAGTCCGTAGTGTAGAGTGTGGGAGAGCATGTGAACATTGGCGTCCTCAAACGGGACCATTTCACCATCCATCCATACATATTTGCTTTCAATCGTCATGAGAACTCCTGCGGTTACTTTGTGTTTTGGTTGAGTACTGTACCTTGCGCGTCCATTTCTACAACGGGCAGACCCAGCTCGAGCAATGGTGTCTTGAGTGAGGCCGCATCCCCAACAATGACGACAGTGAGTTGGTTCGGATCCACTGTACCGTTCCAGACTTCTTGAACAGTTTCCAATGAGGCAGCACGAAGCTTGTCGTTGTACGTGCTGTACCAATCGGTAGGAAGGTTGTATCGACCCACTTGAATCATTTGCGACAGCAGGTAAGATGGACTTTCATAGCGAATGGGGTCCGTGCCCAAGATGTATCCACGAGCAGCATCCAATTCTTCTTGGAGGATGGGACGTTCTCCTTGAGAGTCTCTAAGTTCTTTTAATATTTCAGACAATGAATCGGCCGTGTGCTCGGCCACCACAGATGTACGAACTTTGAACAGTCCGGGCAAATGGTTGTAAGAAATGCCAGTTCGAGCCCCGTATGTCCAGCCTTTGTCTTCACGCAGGTTCATGTTGATGCGGGCAATGAACAATCCACCAACGGCCAAGTTTGCCAAGTACAGTTCATCAGCCGAGTCGTCGGTGCGTTCGCTTACGAACTGCCCTGCATAAATGACAGACTGGCTGGCTCCCGGTGAATCAACCAAATGAATGGTTGTTGGAATCGGTTCTGCTATGCTGTCGGAACTTGGAAAGTCTGGAAGACTGGTCTCGGCAGTGGGGAAGTCCGAAAACCTCGCTTCCAATAAAGGGAGTATTTCATCTAAAGTTGTGTCTCCGCCAACATAAATGGTGGCGTTGCTGGCATGAATGTTGGTTTTGTACCATGCCATCATGTCCTGTTGGGTAATGGCGTCGATATCTTCAAGCGTTACTGAGCGTCCAGCATATTCGCCTTTGTACATCAGGCTTTTGAACAGGTTGTCAGCGATGGCGTTTGGATCTTGTTGCTGAGCTTGGAACTGTTGGCGATATTGGCGCTGCAAAATCTCCCATTCCTTGGTGGGAAATGTTGGGTTGGAGGCGATTAAATCCAACAGTTCCAAACTCTCATTCAAGTTTTTTTCCAGTGATGACAACGAAATGACACTGCCATCCAGTCCTGCATAGGAGCCTAAACTGGCGGCCAATCGTCGTTGTTCAGCGCTGAGGCCAGCAGCATTATACTCTCCAGCACCTTCTGTGAGCATATCCATAGCCGCATTTGCCAACTGTGGATTGTCGGTGTTCCATTCTCCAGCGTTGAAAACAATCTGTACCGTCACCAAAGGGGTTTCACTGTTGTTGGACACGAGGACAGGTATGCCATTGGACAATTTGCCTTGCTCTAATTCAGGCAGGGTGAAGGTTGGGGCTTTAAGGGGAGCGGGCTTTTGGGCATTTGCGCGAGTTGGTACGGCTTCAGGTACGGCCGTCTCAACAGGAGCATCTTTGGGACCACAAGCAATGAAGGTGTTGAGCAAAAATAGTTGGGTCATCATGGTTATTCTCCCTCGGTCGTGGTGTCTTCTGCAGTTTCAGGCGCAGGTGGTGTAATGTGCAACACAACGCGTTTATCAAGGTGTAGATTTGTGTCGATTGCGGTTGCAATGCTCTGTGGGGTAACTGCCAAGTAGCGATCCAAATCTTTTTGAACAAAGCCCGGATCGCCCATGTTGGTATTGTAATTGTTGAGCATGTCGGCTTTGCGGTTGATGGTCTGTAGACCTTGATAGAATCGTTTTTCCCAGTTGAGTTTGGAGATTTCGACTTGCTCTTCCGTCACACCTGTTTTCTTGATTTCGGCAAGGGCTTCATCGATTGCGGCCACAACCTCTTCCGTTGTGTGTCCATCGGCGACAGTTGCGGAGATGATGTACTGTCCCTGAAGACGTGCGCTGTATTGGAACGCATCGACATCTTGAGCAACTTGCTTGTCATAAACCAAAGATTGCACCAATGGGCTGTCGGTCCCTTCTGCAAAGATGGATGAAAATACGTCCAAGTCAGCATCTCCTTCCCCCATCATTTTGGGTGTGAGCCAAGCGACAAAGACCTTTGATTGTGGAGCGCGGGGATCTTCTTTGTATACGACTTTCTCTTCAGTGAGGACCGCAGGTTCGATGTCACGCAAAGAGGCGACATCTTCTCCACGAGGGATTTCCCCAAAATACTGCTCAACCAATTCCTTTGCCTGTGCGGGTTCAAAGTCTCCACAAATTACCAGTGAAGCATTGTTGGGAACGTACCATTTTTTGAAAAATGCTTTCACATCTTCCATGTTGGCATTTTCAATGTCTTCGTGTTTACCAATGGTTGGGATGTTGTACGGATGCCCTTCTGGATAAAGGTTTTCGAACAACCATACCCAGACCATGCCATAGGGACGAATCTCATAGCGTTGTCGACGCTCATTTCGCACGACATCTTGTTGGTTTGCGAGTTTTTCATCACTCAGTGCAGGCAACAAATAGCCCATTCGATCACTCTCTAGCCACAGCGCCAAGGGCAAGTACTCACTGGGAACGCCCTCAAAATAATTGGTTCGGTCAAAGTTTGTCGTTCCATTTACCTGCGCCCCAATCGGTTGCAATGGTGCAAAATATTCAGTGTCGTGGTTGGCAGAGCCTTGAAACATTAAGTGCTCAAAGAGATGCGCAAATCCTGTTTTGCCTTCTACTTCATCCTTTGAACCAACGTCGTACCACAGATTTACTTGCACAAACGGCACTGAATGATCTTCGCTGAGAATGACATCTAGGCCATTGTCCAGTTCATATTTTTCAAAAGGGATTTCAAGGGTGGGACCGCCTGTTGAAGCCTGTTCTTGAGAAGCTTCTTCAGCCCATACCATCGTGCTTAGACCCAACAATAGATTTAGCATGTATACTCCGAGACGGATGTGGGGTTGTAGTTCTATAAATCATATGACAGTATCGTTATAACCCATTGTGGTCAAACCCTCACGGTCAATCATCGGCTGTTCAAATTGCTTGTTGGTTGGGTATTTCTTGGGTTGGAAATTGTTGTCGTCGTTGCTATGATAAACACAACGTGATGAATATAGAGGGTTCTATGAGGTCAATTGTCTTTTTTATGTTTGCCAGCGCTTGTCGGTCCAACACCATTGTTGCAAATGACAAACCGGTTGAAGATGTCGTAACGTTGGAAGATGCGGATGGGGATGGCTATTTTGGAGATGAAGACTGCGATGATCAGAATGCACAGATTCATGCTGGTGTCGAAGAGATCTGTGACGGAATTGACAACAACTGCAACGGTGAAATTGACGAAGGTGTGTTGACAACCTTTTATCTAGATGAAGATGGCGATGGTTTTGGCAATGCCGACCTCAGTGGAGAGTTTTGTAGTCGACCCGACGGCTATGTGCCTTCTGCTTCTGACTGTGATGACAACAATCCAGATGTGTTTGTTGGCAACAATGAATCTTGCGATGGGATAGACAACAATTGCAACGACGAGATTGATGAGGGGGTTGGAGAACAGTTTTTTGTTGATGCAGATGGGGATGGCTATGGAAATCCAGACTCTTACACATTGCTTTGTGAACTTGCTGATGGATATACGACCGACAATACCGATTGTGATGATGAAGATTCATTGACTCATCCCGATGCTGAAGAAGTCTGTGACGGGGTAGACAACAACTGCGATTTGATTGCCGACGATGCAAACTTACAGATTTGGTATCAGGACAACGACGGAGACGGCTTCGGTGTGGAGGATTCTGCGGTAGAGACTTGCCTAGAACTCCCCGGCTATGTCATTGTTGGTGGAGACTGTGACGATGCCGATGTGAATGTTTCTCCCAACGGTATAGAGGTTTGTGATGGAATAGACAACAATTGCGATGCGGTGGTGGATGATGACGCCACTGACAGAACGATTTTTTATTCGGATGTAGACGGTGATGGGTTTGGTGATGCTTTAAACACGGTGCTGACGTGTACGCAGCCATCAGGGTATGTCGCCGACAATACTGATTGCAACGACGCCAACCCTCAGGCTTTCCCAAGTGCTGTGGAAGTCTGTGATGGTGTGGACAATGACTGCAATGGTTTGATGGACGATCAAGATCCGTCTACACAAGGGGTACCAACGTGGTATTTGGATGCGGATGGGGATGGCTATGGTTCTGATATTACTGCGGTGTTGTCTTGCAGTTCCCCACCGTCATTTATCGCTCAAAGTGGAGACTGCAATGACTTGGATCCAAGTGTGTCTCCTGTCGGAACTGAGGTCTGTGACGAAGTAGACAACAATTGTGATGGTCAAGTTGACGAAGGTGTACTGCTCACTTTTTACTACGACAATGACGGCGATGGGTTTGGTGTTCCTAGCAACATGGTGGAGGCTTGTACCGCTCCGACATCCTTTGTCGACAATGATCAAGACTGCAATGATTTCGCGGCAGAGGCATACAACAGTGCTGTAGAGGTCTGCGACAACATCGACAACGATTGCGATGGTCAAACAGATGAAGACGTTCTGTTGGACTGGTTTTTGGATTTTGACGACGATGGGTTTGGCAGCGATGATTTTACTTTGCAAGCCTGTAGCAGTCCCGCCACTGGGTATGTCGCGGTTGGTGGAGATTGCGACGAGACCAATCCCAGTTATTTTCCGGGTGCGACAGAAGGGTGTGCAGATGTTGACCAAAACTGTGACGGACTCGTGGACAACGATAGTGACGCAGATGGTTTCTCCACGTACTCTTGTGGTGGTAGTGACTGCGACGATGCCGATGCCAGTATCTTTCCGAACGCACAGGGTGTCTGCCCATTGGGCACCGACTGCCTTGATATACTTCAACAAGGGTATACAACTTCCGGGGTGTATACTGTAGACCCCGATGGTCACAACACTGGCCTGGATGCGGAGGATGTATGGTGTGAGCAGCAGGCGTATGGTGGCGGGTGGACCCGGTATGGTACGAATGACCCCAACGCTAGCCTTTGGAACACGATAAATATTCGAGATGACCAAGGGTTTGGCGCATTGGATGGAGATGATTACAAGTCTGAATTGGCTGCGGCAGGGATTCTTTTTACCGATTTGATGTTCACTGATGAAGTTTTGTATGCCATTTATGAAGGGGTGAGCGATGGTAGCATGGTGTACTTCGAATGGTCCGCATCCATTCCTCGATACAACTGTGCCCCACAGAGCGGATATGAATGGCCGATGACCCAAGGAAATCTTGGTGGTGGGCAACTGTGTACAACCAGTCTGTATATGCATCCAATTGACCGAGACGGAAATGGCAATTGCAATCCAAATTCACAGTGGGCCGGCAATGCGACGGGACCAACCTGGTCGGCTTTCAACAACGGCGGATGCCCACTTGATGACCCGTCGGGTACGGCGTTTATGACCGGTGCTCCAAATCCATTGTTGCCATGGAGTGATGTGACGCCGTTATACATGTATATCCGCTAATTCTAAAAGTTGATGTGCGGTCTTGGATTTCAAGACTTTCCTTGTCTAAAAAAGTTCGGATACGGAGGTATACCTCACTTTTATATCCTTCGGAGATTCTTGAAATTCAAGATCCACTCTCAACTTTGAAAATACGAGTGGTGTTGAAGGTTTGTAGGTGACTTGGTTGTTGTATAGGGCTTTGGTAGTTGCGTGGATGTAGCAGTTAGTCCTATAACTTGTGTGTTTGCTAGAATGTTGGGGCGATGTAGCAGTTGGTTTTGTCGATTGACTTGAGCGTTGTTTTGTGGTGTGGGAGACTGTTGGATGACTTGTGTACTCTTTAGGGCTTTGGTGATTTGGTCAAGGTAGCAGCTTGCTTTGTGTGTATACCGAACTTTATCTTCTTCGGAGATTCTTGAAATACTAGAGTACTGGTGATTGGAGTATGTATACCTATCTGACAATTCGGATATCATGCCCTTTAGGGTGCACTCTTCAACTATACTAAACCAAAATGGAGTGACCAATGAGAAAAAAACGAAGCAGAACATATACACCTGAATTTAGAAAGGAGTGTGCACAGTATGTTCACAACAATCCGGAGATGTCGTATGCTGAAGCAGCCGATAATCTTGGCGTTCCGCAGACCACTTTACAAAAGTGGTGTTCAAAACACAATGTTCGTTCTAGCACTGGTACGACCGAAGAACCCCCGACAATA
>CBFICN010000025.1:0-28368 GCA_965661045.1 uncultured Myxococcota bacterium | reverse complement strand
TTGTGTACCGAGCATCTCAGTATGGTTCACAGAAGGTTTTTGGCGTCCAGTCAAGTCGCTTTGCTCGATATTCCTTTGCCAGACACCGATGTGGTCAGCGAATTTGTGACACACTATCAAGAGGTGCACAAGCCGTTGGAGTTTGCAATGGGGCAGGAACGCTTCGCGGAAATGTGCGGTGGTCTTACATTGATGCAGGTCCAGGGTATTTTGAAGCGGGCTGAGCAGGCAGAGGTGACCATTGACTTTGCATTGATCAACGAACGAAAAAAGAAGATTGTTGAGCAAGAGTGTCAAGGGCTTGTAGAATTTGTTGCACCCAAACATGATTTCTCTCATGTTGGTGGTGCTGAAGGGTTGAAAGAAGAATTGCTTCGAGTCGCATCCGCAATCAAAAAAGGGCGACGCGCTCAAGTTCCGATGGGTATGTTATTTGTTGGTCCAATGGGGACAGGGAAAACCTACATTGCCGAGGCCTTTGCTGGAGAAAGTGGCTTGACGTGCATCAAACTGAAGAATTTTCGCGAAAAGTGGGTGGGATCCACCGAGAGCAATTTTGAGAAGATTTTGCAAGTGGTCAAAGCGCTTGGGAACGTTTTGTTGATCATTGATGAAGCCGATCGATCGTTGAGTTCAAGTGGTGGAGATGGCGGTGTAGATTCTCGTGTCATTGCCAAACTCAAAGAGTTCATGAGCGACACCAGCCACCGTGGTCGCATTGTCGTTGTCATGATGACCAACCGCCCGGATAAGATCGATATTGACTTAAAGCGTCCAGGAAGATTGGACAGTAAGATTCCGTTCTTTTTGCCTGAAGATGTCGATACCTGCTTGGCTATTTTAAAGGCGCAGGTTCGAAAGCATGACGTGAATGTCGATGACTCCGTTGTGTGGGATGAGATCAAACACGGTCTCAAAGGGTATTCAGCTGCCGAGATTGAGGCTGTATTGCTGGCAGCCATTCGATACGCCGTCCAAGAAACAGACAGCGCTTCGCCATTGCTCCAGACGGTTCACTTTGAGCAGGCCGTACAGGATGTTGTTCCAACGAGAGACTTCAGAATGATCGAGTATATGGAGATGATGGCGGTGTTCGAGTCCTCTTCTCGCTCGATGTTGCCAGAGCGTTTTCAGAGTCTCACGCCCAATGAGATCCAAGAAATGCTGGATTCGATGCGTCGTCGTTTGGGAGCGCGTGTTTAAGGATTGTGAACCTTCTAGCGATGCTTTGACAAATAAACGAGTCAAAACAATCTATTCAGTTGAACTTGACAGATGTGTGAAAACGAGATAGGCATATGTATCTTAATGACTTCATGTCTGCGTAAATCGCTGGTTCTCAAGGGGCTTTACAGCAAAGCTTCAAGGTGAAAAAGAAGATTTACAGTGTGGTCAGGAGCATTATTCACGAAGGTTTCTAATCCGTGAAACCTTATATCCAGTTGAATCAAACAGAGTTGGAGTCTGAACAATGTACGCAGTGATAGAAGCAGGTGGTGTGCAGCACCGTGTTAGCGAAGGCGACGAGATTACCATCAACCACATGGGGTTGGACAAAGGTTCTCGAGTAGAATTTGATGTGTTGATGTTGGGCGGTGACAAATCCGTACAATTTGGAACGCCGGTTGTGGCTGGTGCAAAAGTTGTGGCTGAAGTGTTGACCGAGGCAAACACCAAAGACGAAGACGGAAAACGAGTTTGGGGATACCGCGGCAAGAAAGTTGATGTATACCGATACAACCGTCGTCACAGAACCCGTGTTGGAAATGGTTTCCGACAAAGTTTGACAAAGTTGCGCATCTCAGCGATCGAAGCTTAATCAATTAAATTTTGATGGATGGGTTTGCATCAGTCTAGCCATCCTCACAACACTTCTAGGAGTCAACAATGGCACACAAGAAAGGTCAAGGTAGTACCAAAAATGGTCGCGATTCAAACGCACAATATCGTGGTGTGAAAGCACACGACGGAAACGTTGTGAGTTCAGGCACAATTTTGGTCCGTCAGTTGGGCACAAAATTCCATCCAGGAAAAAATGTTGGTGTTGGTAAGGATTGGACATTGTTCGCGTTGGTGGATGGTGAAGTCAAATTCGAAAAGCACAACAACAAGCGTCGCATCTCTGTCTATCCAGTGCTAGGCTAGGGTTTACCCAGTATTGGGCTAAACACTTATTCGAGATAACGTTTGGTCTGTCTGTCAAAGGCAGTTAAACAAAGCGCCAACCTTCATGAGTTCATGGGGTTGGTGTTTTTTTGTGATGCAATGTTGCATTTCAACGCCCAGTGGGTAGGGAAAGTGTATGCGGTTTATTGATGAAGTCAGCATAGTGGTAGAGAGTGGCAAAGGTGGAGATGGTTGTGCATCGTTCTTGAGAGATCGCCATACGGCTTTTGGTGGTCCGAATGGTGGTGATGGTGGCAAAGGTGGCGATGTCATTGTGACGGCCACCACTCGATATACAACGTTGTCCAGTTTGAGAACGCGCCCACTGTGGAAAGCCGACAATGGTGTGCCTGGAAAGAGTCGTCAATGTTACGGTGCAAAAGGAGAGTCATTGGAAATATTCGTTCCAGTTGGCACCCGCATTTTTCATTCGGAAACCGATGAAGTGTTGGCGGACTTGACCGAAGATGAACAGAGTGTCGTAATTGCCGAAGGTGGTCGCGGTGGTTTGGGGAACGTGCACTTCAAAACCAGCACCAACCGTGCGCCCAGAAAATTTACTTTTGGCAAGCCCGGGGAGCGGTTGCCGGTGCGACTGGAACTGATGGTGATGGCCGACGTTGGGCTGCTTGGATATCCAAACGCTGGTAAATCGTCCTTTATTTCTCAGGTCTCGGCGGCAAAGCCGAAGGTGGCTGGCTATCCTTTCACGACGTTGGCCCCAAAACTTGGTGTGGTTGATATGGGCATTGATGGATCGTTCACCATTGCTGATATTCCAGGGTTGATTGAGGGTGCAGCCGATGGACATGGACTGGGACATCAATTTTTGCGCCACGTGCAGCGAACCAAAACCCTGTTGCACCTTCTCAGTTTGGGACCCGATGAGGCTTTGGGGATCGTGGAGCGGTACCAAAACATCCGCGCAGAGCTTGAAAAGTATGATCCCGAATTGGCCAAGAAGCCAGAGGTGATCGTGTTGACCAAATTGGATTTGGTGGATGATGAAGAGTTGGAAATTGTCATCGATCTCCTCCGAGATGTGGTTGGCAAGCGTCGAATCCTGCGTTGTTCATCGATCACCGGTGATGGGGTACAGAAAGTGACGAAATACGTTTGGCGCAAGTTGTTGGGACATTCCTGATGCTGTGGCTGTGGCTGGCGTGTTCCGAACCCACCCCTGTTGAAGAGGCGCCCAAGCAAACTTTGATAGAGGCGTCTCAAGAAGTCATTTTTGCGTCGACCGAAATCTTGGGTCCACACCGGGTCCGTTCGATCTATCGACAATCAGAATACCACGGTGAAGATCTTCGAAACGAGCATGAAGAAGTGTTGAGCATCGATTGGGTTGATTGGGATCATTGGCAGGTGATACAGTCGGTCGACGGCGAAGTGGTGACACAAGTCATCATCATGGATGGTGTTTGTCTTGAGCAGGTGGCTGGCAAGTTTGTTAAACGACCCGATGGAGAACCATTTCGGGTACAATTGCGGAGTATGTGGAATCAATGGGATGGGCTGATGCGCCATTTTGAACCCCATACCACGTGGAAGAACAGTGGAACAGAGTCGATGGAAGATCGAACTGTACACAAGTATACAGCGCAATTCACACCACCCACTGAGCAACGCGGGATCTATCCCAGTGAATTGACCTCGACTGTGTGGGTCGATGAACAAAGCGCAGTACGTCTGGCAGGGAAGATCGACAGTGTTCTATTGCAGGGACCATACAAAAAGACACAGTCCTTGACGGTGGAGCGTTCTGATATTGGTGGAAATGCGGTTGGGGAACGGTTGGCCTCTCAATGGTCTCAGATTCAAGTCCTGCAAGATCAATTCCGAGAATAAGTAGGGTGACAAGGCACTGTGAAAAAGATACAGTGCAGTATCAAAATGAAACGATGGAGTCTGTTATCGAACTCGAACAATTGACCAATGTGGTATGCCAAGCAATCGCGGCCAACAAAGGAACCAATCTTGTGGTATTGGATGTGGAAGACGTGTCTCCCGTAGGAGAACGATTGGTGCTTTGTACAGCATCGGTCACACGTCAAGTGCGAGCGATTGCCGACTCAATTTTGTTGACCCTCAAAAAAGAACACAACCAACTGCCCTATGGGGTTGAAGGCCGTGGGGTAGATGTATGGGTTTTGTTGGATTATGGCTCCTTGGTGGTCCATATTTTTCAGC
Organism: uncultured Myxococcota bacterium; assembly: GCA_965661045.1. GTDB lineage: Bacteria > Myxococcota_A > UBA796 > UBA796 > UBA796 > CAJWHX01. The sequence continues at coordinate 24,009 of CBFICN010000025.1, read as the reverse complement.
CGGAAACCCGTGAATATTATGACTTGGACGGTTTGTGGGTAGAAGCCCCCCGACTGCCACTGTCCAACTTTGGTGTAGACCCTGCAGATTTAGAAGCCGATTCAGAGGAGTCATCCGAAGAAGAATCTTCTAGCTGGGAATAAGACCAGTCGCTGTGGATTGACCCTTTGAAAATCGAGATTGTACGGGTAGCGAAGGGACGTGTCAAGTGGTCAGACGCTGGGAGTCAAGAGTACCTAAAGCGAATTCGTTTGTGGAAAGTCTCGGAACAGACCATCAAGCCCATTCATCGTGGAGAGATTGCTGAACGTCGCTCTGCTGAGAGTGCTGAAGTTCGTAAGTCTTTGAAAGCAAGTGACAGGGTCATTGTGCTGGACGAACGTGGCGAGCAGGTGTCTTCTGAAGTCTTTGCATCTTGGTTGGAAGAGTCAATGAACAGTGGGGTCAAGCGCGTTGTGTTTGTCATTGGTGGTCCCTTTGGTCACGATGCGGTCTTGAGATCCGAGGCTTGGAAAGTGCTGGGTTTCTCGCCGTTGGTTCTCAATCATGAACTGGTGCGCGTGGTGCTGTCGGAACAATTGTATCGAGCAAGTACGATTATTGGTGGAGGGGCATACCACCATTGACTGTTGACAGAGGCAGTTCTTATAGTGTAAGAGTTTATCGAACACGAAGTAGACATACATGTTCTCGGTGGGTTTCAACTGTAACGATAGGAGAATGTCGGCGCGTTTCTCGTTGACCATCGGAGAGCCTAAGTTGGTTGGTTCATAGGTCAGGGAGTTCCAGTCGATTTGTTCGACCAGTGCTTTGGGCATTTCAGCTTGTAGATAGGCCGTGATGACCTGTGGTTTTTCCATGATGTACTTGAAGATGACGTCCTGGGAACTTTTGCCGTTGGACATTTCGTTGATGAACATTTTGTGTAACCTTTCGAGGGTTCGTTTCTGTTCTTGAAGTCTCTTTTGTTTGTCGGTTGTGCCATTGTTCTTGTCGGATGTCTCATCGTCAGTGCTCATGGTCGCTCCGTTTCGTGTTGTGAGCCTGTTTGAGCAAAGATTGTGCCAATGGTTGGGTGATGATGAGACTGAAGGTGTAGATTGATGCTTGGGAAGTTCGTCAATTTTGGTGAATTCGATTGACGAAGATTTGAACCTGGTTGGCTACATCGTCGATAGTTTCGAAAGGTGGTTGGTCAATTGTTCGTCAGTTTGGGTGGGCAACTTTGACGAAAGGTGAAGGTCGATTTGTAAAAGTGTAATCATTACAATGGTATAGGTGGTTGATATTGTTGGCGAATTGAGTTTGGAATTGCAAGACCGTTGATTTTTGAACACCCAATCGATATCGAAGCCTCATGTACGATTGGAGAAGGAATGAGCAAAATCGTGGAAATCTGGAAGACCATCGAAACACAGTACAACAACGGAACGTTTCCGACAGACCAACAGAAAAAGATAGACGTATTGGTATACAGCGACGATATTGAGAACCTCCGAAACGGTCTGACGTTACTGACCACCATCGCACCCGAGTACTTGTGTCGGTATTTGAGGCTGGAAGGGGAATCGGCGGTCTTGCGGGATGCTGGAAGGTTTACCGCTCCGTTGTTGGCTGAACGAGTGCTGGTTGAAACAGGATAAGTGAGTCGATGTGGCAGGCATTGTACGAGAGTGGCGCCTTTGATTCGATGGCGTTTCGAGTCTTGGGTGATGTGGCAATCGAGGATCTATCGGAGACTGAGTTAAACTGACCGGTTTGAACGCTCGATCATCCTTGCTGTTTCGAGTTGATGTGACAGCCAGACAAAGTGAAAGGGTGGGTGGGCAATGCACCGTAAAAACCTTCGGAACGGAAACTTTGTAGCGGTATGGTTTTGCACATCCCTCTAGCCCAAACAAAAGAAAAGGTCGAATGATGATGGATTCACCATTCGACCATTGTCTGCTAGCATAAAGCAAAGATCAATCTTCAATCGTCATTTGGATCGCCATTCAAGTCGGCTTTGAGATTGCTTACCCGCTCGATGGACAACCCGGTGGCTTGTGAGATTTGACCAATGCTCAAACCCATGGAGAGTAAGTTTCTCGCCGTTTCAAGTTTGGCTTGATGTTCTCCCTCTTCTCTTCCTTCCTCTCTTCCTCTTTCGATACCTTCTTCCAAGCCTTCTTGTTTTCCATCATGGTGTGCTGTCCACATTTTGGAGTATTCTTCAGTTTCGGCATATTGGGCGATGTCGATGATGATTTTTTGTTCGGGTGTCAACTGTTCATATTCAGCGAGGGTCATCGCATCGATCATCGCTTTCGTAAATTTAGTATCTGAGTGTACGGACATGGGTTCTTCTCGGGTGTGGAGGTTTCGAATCATAGTTAGCCAGTGTTGAAGATTTGGGTTTTGGCTGAACTCTTCGGAGATGTTTGGCAATTGGATGTATACGAAGTTCAATTTATCATAGAATGGTTGGTCTGGATGTTGGTCGGACTGTAATTTGACCGTGTGAATGAGACTTCGGTCAGTCGGGGACAGTCGAAAGTTCATCAGGGAGATGACGTAGATTTTTGGCAGTTCGTAATTCCATTTACCCTTTTGGGCTTGTCTTTGGATGATGTGACTGGCATAGAGAATCGTGCGGTCTACATAGTATTGTTGTCTGACTTGCTGCATTTCTACGATGACAAAGGAGCCGTCGTGGAGTCGGCAAAAGACGTCAAAGATGGATGTTCGCTCATCGACGTAATCGGCAAATTGAGTGGTGTCGATGTGTTCAATCGAAGCAATCGAAAGTTCTGGGATAACGGACTCAATGAAACTGATGAGAATGTGGGGGTGGTCGGGGTTGGCGAAGACCCTTTTGAATCCGAAATCGGACATCAGTGAAATGTATTTGGGCATGGTTGCTCCTGTTTTGTGGGGTTGAGCCTACAGGAAAGCAAAGTTTATGCCAATGGTAGGGTATCGGTCATGTCGATTGTGTAGATTGATGCTTGGGAAGTTCGTCAATTTTGGTGAATTCGATTGACGAAGATTTGAGCCTGGTTGATTACATTGTCGTTGGCTTCGAAAGGTGGTTGGTCAATTGTTCGTCAGTTTGGGTGACCAACTTTGGCGAAGAGTGATGGGCTGTTTAGGAAAATGCAATGGTTACAGTGCTTTGTGTGTTTATTGGGTTTGGTCAATCTTGAAAGTTGGTCATAGACTGGCGTCTGCTGCGTCGTGGCGTTTTTTTGGGCATCATTTGTTTCTGTCAACACCGAGAGCTGACAAGGTAGACGATATTCCACCTGTCAATTTGGGTGTGAATCGGTTAAATGGTGGTCAAATTCTTGGCTGAGGTGAAGTATGGTACGCGATAAAAAGTTCATTTTCGTTACGGGTGGTGTGTTGTCTTCTTTGGGTAAGGGACTGTCGGCGGCGGCACTGGGTACTTTGTTGGAAGCGAGGAATCTGCGCATCATCAACGTGAAGATGGACCCGTATATCAACGTCGACCCCGGAACGATGAGCCCCTATCAGCACGGAGAGGTCTTTGTGACCGACGACGGGGCAGAAACCGATTTGGACTTGGGTCACTATGAGCGCTTTACCAGTGTGCGGGCGTCCAAGAGTTCAAACTTTACCACCGGTCGAATCTACCAAAATGTGCTGACCCGCGAGCGCAAAGGGCAATATCTTGGGGAAACCGTACAGGTCATTCCGCACATCACCAATGAGATCAAGCGTCTGATTTGGGAGTCTGTAGAAGATTACGACATTGGCATCATTGAAGTTGGTGGGACCGTTGGAGACATTGAGTCTTTGCCATTTTTGGAAGCCATCCGTCAAATGCGCATCGACGCGGGCGAGGAGAACGTCCTCTATTTGCATCTGACTTTGGTGCCCCATTTGTCAACGTCTGGAGAGTTGAAAACAAAACCGACGCAGCATTCAGTGCAAAAGTTGCGTGAGATTGGTATTCAACCCAACATGCTGATTTGTCGCGCCAAAACCGCTCTTCCAGACAACATTCGTTCAAAGATTGCACTCTTTTGCAACGTCCGCATGGAGCACGTCATCTCGGCTCCCGACGTGTCCAACATTTACGAATTGCCACTGGTGTTCTTTGAGCAGGGACTGGACACCCAACTATTGGACATTTTGAAGATTTGGACTGGCAAAGCCGCCTTGGCACCTTGGCGTGGGATGCTCGATCGATGGTCCAATGCCACTCAAGAGATCGTGGTGGGCATTGTTGGTAAGTATGTCCATTTGACCGATACCTACAAGTCCCTCAACGAGGCGTTGCACCACGGTGCCATTCCACTCGACTGCAAGGTGAAGTTGCACTATGTTGATTCGGAAGCGTTGACCGCCGAGACCGTAGCCAAAGAATTGGCGGTTGTCGATGCGGTTTTGGTGCCCGGTGGATTCGGAGAGCGCGGCGTGGAAGGTAAGATTTTGGCCATTCAGCACGCTCGAGAACATGGAATCCCATTCTTTGGAATCTGTTTGGGCATGCAGTTGGTGGTGATTGAATATGCCCAGTCGGTACTCAAGTGGACCGATGCCAATTCTCGAGAGTTTGACGACGCCTCCAAGCATTTGGTGATCGACTTGATGGATGAACAGCGCAACGTGACCAACAAAGGTGGGACAATGCGTTTGGGTGCCTATCCGTGTACGCTTTCTGAGGGGTCAATAGCCCACAAGGTGTATGGTTCCACCAAGATTTCCGAACGTCACCGTCACCGTTATGAGGTAAATTCCAACTGGGTGGACAAACTGATGGAAGCTGGGCTACACATTTCTGGTCGCTCACCAGATGGCAAATTGGTTGAGATGGTTGAGTTGCCCGCCGATAAACACCCGTATTTTGTGGCCTGTCAATTCCATCCGGAGTTCAAGAGTCGTCCACTGGATCCACACCCTCTTTTTGTGGCCTTTTTGCAAGCGGCAAAGTCCAAGAAGTAAACTGATATCAACTCTGTATACACCAATTTGTGGGCAGTATACAAAACAGTGTCCAGCCGTGAGAGGGTCACAATACATTTGCCTTTGTTGGTCAAGTTGTGTCGAGGACAATTGGCATAGAAATTGCTAGAGATTTAGTGTAAATGTACAATAATTCTATACCCATCTGTTACACTGATTGTATAGGACCGAGTATTCATCGAACAGCGCACGGATTTTATGGCACTCAATCTCTCTCTCAATTTGCAGCAACAACAGAAGATGGTCATGACGATGCAGATGCATCAGGCCTTTCAGTTGCTTCAACTCACGGGACAGGATCTTGAATCGGCTCTCCTTGAAGAAGTGCGCGAAAATCCAGCCTTGGAATTGGATGACGGAGAACGATCCTTGTCTGAGGCTGAATTGGCTCAGTTGGAGATTCAACAAGAACGACAGCGTGAGGTGGCAGAAAATCGAGAAGAGGCAGGGGACGCACAGGACATCGACTGGGACACCCTGATCGAAGCCGGGCGTGTAGTGGTCAAAAGTGGCGTTGTTGGTGGCTATGCCCAACGTGACATGCCCCCTATGGAAGAAAACTATGCCAGTGGACCGACGTTGTACGAGCATTTGATGGATCAGTTTCGACTGGAATTGTCAACCGACGGAGAGCGAGTTGCTGGAGAGTTTATTTTGGCTTCGCTGGACGAGAATGGTTTCTTGGACACCCCCCTCGAAGAAATTGCCATGGAAACCGATGTGGACATGGACGATGTGGAAGGTGCCATCTTGATCATCCGAGAGTTGGAGCCGGTGGGCTGTGGGGCTCAAAATATGGTGGAGTCTTTGGTGTTTCAAGCCGAGATGGCCTATCCAGAAGACCCGTTCTTTTCAGATCTAATACGTCATCACCTCGCAGATTTTGAATTCAAGCGCTACGAAGTGATCGCCAAAGCTGCTGACATGCACCCCGAAGACGTGGAAGAGTACCACTCGATGTTGCTGGAATTGAACCCTCGTCCCGGAAATGCCTTGGGGGGTGCACCCAAGCCCGTGGTCAAGCCCGATGTGAAAGTTTTTCGCAACGGTGAAGAGTGGACGGTGCTTTCTACCGATGATGGGGTACCCAAAGTGCGCATCAGTCCATACTTTCTCAAACAGTTGGAAGCCGCTTCTCTAGAGCGTTCTGATAAGTCTTTTATGGATGACTTTCGCAAAAAAGCAGAGTTCTTCATGCACGCTTTGTTGCGGCGCGAACAAACCATCGTACGGGTGATGCGTTCAATCGTGTCTCGTCAGTTGGAATATTTTGAGTTTGGCGAAGAGTACTTGAGACCACTTGCTTTGAAGCATGTCTCAGAAGACACCGAATTGCACGAATCGACCATCTCTCGCTCTACGGTCAACAAGTATGTCGAAACGCCAATGGGCATCTTTGAACTGAAGTGGTTCTTTTGCTCTGGTGTGAAAGGGCTGTATGGGGATGAGTATGCCGCTCAATCCATCCAATTCAAAATCCGACGTTTTATAGAAATTGAGAGTCGCCAAAAACCGATGTCTGATCAGACCATTCAAAATCGATTGGCAGAAGAAGGCATTCAAATTGCCCGTCGAACGGTCAGCAAATACAGAGAGTCCATTGGGATTCCATCCAGTCGAGATCGCAAGAAACGCTACGCCGTGTTGGCGAAAGGATAACGAGAACGTCCATTTTATTGTTGCGCTGTCTCTGTTTTTTTCTTGGCCAGTAACGACGGAAAGGCCAACAGTCCAAGGAGTCCCCACATTATCGGTGGCAACAGTCCATGGGTGCTCAGTTCTCGCAGGATGTCTGGTTGTAGCCAATAGGCAACGCCAACCATCCCCAACAGTGGATGTATCAAGCTTAGAAGCGTACCGAAGGCCCAAGGCAGTGCGAGTATTGGATCCACAACGCTGAGTCCCAGCGTACACAGACCCCACCACCCACTGGCATTTCCAGTTAGCCACTTTTTGGCGTGGTTGCTTGCGATCAAGGAAATGATGCAGGGCAGTACAAGCCAAGCCCCTGTCCACCATCCACTGGGTGACAAGCCCCAGACTTGTGCCGTTGCAATTTCTTGTTCATGGGGGGTGAATACACGCAAGATGGCAGGTACACTTGCGACTCCACCAATCACCACACTGGTCGGTATGGCCAACAGTGTCCCCTTTAATTGGATGCCCATTGTCCACAACCGTTGGATGCCAATGACCACCGATGTCAACACAATGACCCACACCAACCACCACGGTAAAATGGTGGTTCCCAATGCGGCTGAACTGTACAGGGTCGAACTCTCTGCTGGATCATTCCACTGTGTTTCTAGAATGGCATTGAGGGTGCTTTCAAGTTCAATGACGCTTTGAGGGTCGTACGTCACATCTGTTGCGAGGTGGTAATTGGGGGTGATGCCGTGCGCATTTCGTCCCAACAAGTGTGCGCTGCGAAAGCCTCGGTCCGCAAAGGGTTTGTGGTCACTGCGCTCCATCGACGGCAGCAGTCGACTGACAACCTGATACCCGTACTCGCTGTAGATGTTGGTGTTGTCGAGCAGTGTGTGCAGAGATGTGTGGTCCCAGTCACGATTTAAGCCGGTCACGCTTAAATTCCCGTGCCCAACCAAGTCCAGCGCCAGCACCAGTTCTATCTGACTGCTGTCGGGGTGCCACGCGTCGATTTGCTCCGCCAAGTGGGTTGAACCAACCAATCCAATCTCTTCTTGGGCGGGAAAAGCCAAGCACAGATCCTTGCTAGAATGTTGACGGGCCAATTCAATCAGTGTCGCGACGCCCACTGCGTTGTCCAGTGTGCCCGGAGAACCAGCAACGGTGTCGGTGTGGGCAAGCAAAACGACTTTCCCGGTGCCAGAACAGGTCACCAAGTTGTTGGACAAGTGTACAAATTGCGGTTTCCAACCGTGTTCCACCAAGCGGTCACGAACCCCAAGGGTGGCCAATCGGGCTTCTGCGGAGAAGGCTGGGCGTGGTCCAATCTCTTCGGTCAGCCATTGGATGTCTGCTTTGATTCGTGTCAGTGCATCTGTGTTCATGCAAGATATTTATCTCGATTGCTTTTCACAGCCAAGCCGATACTCCATCGACGATCAGACAGGTTGGGTTATAGGTAGGACGTCGATTTCCATCTTCCAAAGAGTGGGGCGACGGCTTTCACTGTGACGGGATTAGACTATGGGTGCGCTTCAAACATTGTTCAAACGCTACTTGCGAAAAAATCTGCCGTCCTATGTCGGTGGGACATTGTGCTTGCTGGCGACCAACTATCTCTCCGTGACCATTCCAGAACAGATTGGAGCAGCGGTTGATGTTTTGACCACACCAGAGTCACTGAGTGCAATTCAGCCGTATATCGTCAACATTGCTTGGATGGGCTTCGCGGTGGTGGTGGTGCGTACATTGTCACGCGTGTTGTTTTTTAATCCCGGTCGCGACGTAGAGTATCGAATTCGACGAGACTTGTTTTCCAACCTGTTGCACTTGCCACCTGCATTTTATGCGACGCAGAATCGAGGCGACATCATTTCTCGTGCGTCATCCGACATCACTTGGGTCCGGGCCTTGATTGGGTTTGGCGGCCTACAAAGCATCAATTTGGCTTTCGCCCTGTCTCTAACCCTTTGGAAAATGGGAAGTATTTCATGGGTGTTGACCGGCATTACCTTGGCGCCCATTGTACTGGGAACCATTATCGTACAAGGTTCCATTCGCTCTTGGTACCCCATGATGAAGAAGAACCAAGAATATTTGGCCGACATCTCTGAACATGTGTTGGAGTCTCTCAACGGTGTGACCACCATCCAAGGTTTTCAGGCAGCTCCTGCATTCATTCGAGAATTGAAACAGCGCAACCAAACCTGGTTTGACAACAACATTCAGCTCAAATTGGTACAATCTACGATTTTGCCGTTGGTGGCTCTGGCTGGTGCCACATCCGTATTTCTGTTGCTCTATTTTGGAGCACCGTTGCTGGAAAACGGAACGTTGACGGTTGGAAATATCGCCACATTTATCGCTTTGCTGGCAGCGCTGGTTCCGTACATGCGCTCTTTGGGCTGGATGTTGTCAACTTGGCAGAGTGGACGGGCTGCAGCCGACCGCGTGTTGGAACTTCTCGATGCCGAACCCAATCACCCAGAAGGAGACAACGGCGTTCGGTTGCCAGGGCAAGTCGTGCCAACCATTAAAGTGGACGGACTTTCCTTTGCATACCCCGATGACCCTGAGACCAAAATTTTGACCAACGTCTCCCTTGAATTGCCCGCGGGACAAACGTTGGGCGTATTTGGAAAAACTGGTTCCGGTAAGTCGACATTGCTGAGGGTGTTGTCTCGAATGTATGCACCAGAACGTGGGATGGTCACCGTTGATGGTGTAGACATCTGCGATTTGGACATTTACGGTTGGCGTCAAAAACTCAGTACGGTACCACAGCGACCGTTTCTGTTCAGTGACTCTGTGCGTTCCAACATCGCACTGGGCGACAAGGGGACTGGTGAGCAGATGGATCGAGCGGTGTCGTTGGCTTCTTTGACTCAAGATTTACCGGCTTTGCCAGACGGACTAGACACCATCGTGGGGGAGCGTGGCATCATGCTTAGTGGTGGGCAACGTCAGCGGGTGGCGTTGGCGAGAGGATTGTATCAGGGTGGAGAGGTCATTTTGTTAGACGATGTCCTCAGTGCCGTAGATCATGAAAATGAGCAACGATTGGTCAAAGCCCTCAACAGTTTTCACGAGCGTTCTCAGCCATCTTGCGTCATTGTGTCCAATCGTATTTCGGCGTTTCGACATGCCAATCAGATTGTCGTCCTCGATGAGGGTCGCGTAGTCCAACGGGGTACACACCTTGAACTGATTGACCAAGAAGGATTGTACCGCGATGCCTATGTGGCTCAGCGTGAAAGTACAGAAACGGAAGATGTTCAAATGGACAAAGAGAACGTAGAGAACAGCAAGGAGGCCAAGAATGTCTAAATCAGAACAAGAGTCCTTCTTTGTCGAAGTTCTACAACTCAAACGCTTGTGGCCCTTCATTCGAACAGATCAGTGGGTGCTGTGGGTGGCACTGGTGGCTACCCCGATCATTTCAGCGTGTGCGTTGGCCCAGCCCTATTTGATCAAGGTGGCGATCGATGACCATTTTTCCAAAGGGGATTTTGGGGGATTGACGCAAGTTGCCTGGATGTACTTGGGTGTTGCCTTGTGTTCTTATGTATTGTCTGTCGGCTATGCATTGGGCTTGTCGTGGGCCGGGATGAGGATGTTGCTTCGTCTTCGAGAATGGTTGTACGAGCGTGTGCTGTCTTTGCCATTGTCCTTCTTTGATAAACGTCCTGCCGGGGTGTTGTTGACCCGTTTGACCAATGACATCGATGCCCTCGGGGAAGTGATTGGCGCTGGTATTGTAACGATCGTGCTCGATATCTTAATGGTGATCGGTTGCTTGGCTGCCATGTTCTATTTGGATGTTGAACTGACCATTTTGACGCTCATTGCTTCACCCATCTTGATGGGACTCATTGAACTGGTGCGTCGAAGACTCAAAAATCTCTATTTGACCATTCGGGATTCGATTGCCAGTGTGAATGCCTATTTGTCTGAACAGATTGACGGTGTGGAGATTTTACAACTCTTTGGTGGCGAAGAACGAGCAGAAATGCAGTTTGATGTTCGCAACTTGAAGTATCGCAACGCTTCTATGGAATCCAATATATATGATTCTTTGATGTTTGCACTGGTGGATGGTTTGTCTTCGGTGTTCATCGCGATGTTGCTGTGGTACGGCAGTGGTCAAATGGGTGAGTGGCTCGGGTTTGAAGGGGTTCAGGTGCAAAGCGCTGGGTTGATGGTTGCTTTCATTGATTACCTCAATCGTCTTTTGACGCCGGTTCGTGACATCTCGCAAAAGATGTCGGTCATTCAACGTGCCTTGGCGGCGGTCAGTAAGATTTTTGGATTGGTGGATGCAGAGGAGCCGATGTCCTTGGAGGGTGTTGAGGTACCAGCATCCAAAGGACACATTCAGATCTCCGATCTTCGATTTGCGTATTCTAAACAGGCCGACGACGTCATCAAGGGAATCGACTTGGAAATCAAGCCCGGACAAGTGGTGGCCATTGTGGGGTCTTCCGGTTCTGGAAAAACAACGTTGACTCGAATCTTGGATCGTTCTTATACAGGGTATCGAGGCAGCATTTTGTTGGACGGTGTCGAACTGTACAGTTGCTCTGTACCATCGTTGCGCAAACAGATTGTGGCTGTCCGACAGGATTTGCAGATATTCAGTCGCTCTTTGCGATTCAATGTACTGTTGGAAAACCCTGATATATCGATGGAACAGGCTCAACGTGCAGCCGAATTGACTTGTGCGGATGGCTTCATCGAACGGCTGGGCTGGGACAAAGTTCTGCGTGAACGCGGTGGAGACTTGAGTGTTGGAGAGGGGCAACTGTTGACCTTTGCGCGTACCATGGCGACCGATGCCAACATTGTCATCTTGGACGAAGCAACGGCGTCCGTGGATTCCGTGACCGAAGCCAAAATCCAACAGGCCATTGAAAATATTTTTGCAGAAAAAACCGTGATCGTCATCGCGCACCGTTTGAGTACGATACAACAGGCGGACGTCATCGTGGTACTCGAACAAGGAGCCGTGGTGGAGCATGGTTCTCACAGTCAATTGTTGACCCTAAATGGACGATATGCTGAATTGGTAGAAGCAGGTAAAGCGGCAGTCGGATAATTGTGACAAGGTGTGCTACAGTGTTAGTAGGAATGCACATGGAGATGGTATGAACACAAAATTAGTGATGCTGAGCGGTCTTGGCTTGTTAACGGCTTGTGAAGCGTTTAAGGGCCAGCAGGATGTGGTGGATACAGCGGCAATCGGTCCGATAGCGGTAGAGCCTGCAGAGGAGCCATCGGATGAGCCATCGGGAGAACCATCGGGAGAACCCTCCAGTGAGCCCTCCAGCGAGACAGACACCGAAGATACTGTCGACCCCAATGAATTGGACTGCAAGTGGGATCCCGTCTATACCAACGATCTTCCCGAGTTTCAGTGTGCCTCCGCAAGGTTGTTTGATGGCGATGTGTTTGATGCTACAACGAGCGGGGCAACCAACTATTTTACCAAAGACCATTACAACTCACGTGAGTGGGGTTGTGATGCCAGTTTTGATGGCAATTACGATAGTCCTGAGCACTCTTTCATCTTTGTACACCCTGCCCAAGGCTTTTGCAACATTGAGGTTGAAACGCGGTGTGGGGACTTTGATTTGTTAGCATTTCCCTACAACGTAGAAGCAGACGGGTGTCCAATCGCAGGGAGTCCACTGCCACAAGAGTACAGTTGTGAAATGAGTTCCAAACGGGGGACTGGGCGTACAGAGTCTTTGACGTTGTATGAAAATTCCACAGATGAAAAACTGTATTTGGTCATTGTCGATGCGCCAGAACCCACTGAAGAGTGGTTTCGCATCAGTGTAGAATGTGACTAAGAGTAAGGGAGTAGAGGCCTTGTCTAATACTTTAGCCAGCCCATCGATGACGATTACAGCCAAAGCACTCGATGTTCATCGGTTGGTTCTTGAGATTCAGTCTGCCTCTGGCACGTGGCAAATGCCCATTGAGCGAGATCAGGCCACTGTGTTGGCCAAACAGTTGACTGAATTGACTCAAGAGTCGGTGGAACCAGCCAGAGACCTTCAACGATTTTTGAACAATGCCATGGTGAAAATGCCGAGTGGAGTTCTGTGGATGGGGGCAATGCCAGAGAGTCAGCCTACACCAGATGCCATGCCACGACACAAAGTCGAAGTAGAGGCTTTTGAACTCTCGTCGGTTTTGTTGACACAAGGAGTGTGGCGACACGTGATGGGTGTAAATCCGTCTACCGACACGGGCAGCAAAAAACCAGTGCATCAAATTAGTTGGCTGGACGCTGTTCAATTTTGCAATCGATTGTCGGAAATTTTGGATTTGGAGCCTGTATACACCTTTGATGGTGGTCAAGTGTCTTGGAATCGTGATGCCAACGGATATCGATTGCCAACTGAAAGCGAATGGGAATATGCCGCACGAACACGAGACGATTTGCGTTTTTCAGGCAGTGACGTCATCGACAAGGTTGGTTGGGTATCCGAAAACGTGTCCGAAGAGTTGCCCAATGTCGGTCAAAAAGACCCCAATCTCTGGGGGTTCCACGACATGAGTGGATTGGTGTTTGAGTGGTGTTGGGACATTCATAGACCCTATGCCGCCGTCAATGCCGAAGACAGTTCAAACGAAGACGACACCACTGAAAACGTAAAGGTGTGTCGTGGTGGTTCTTGGAAGCACGATCGCAAATGGGCTTCAGTGACGGCTCGATTCTCACACCCAGCAGAGTACAAAGGGTGGGTGGGGCTTCGACTCGCCAAGAATTCTGTCTGACGGAGTTCTTCTCAACAGGTCCGAAAATTCTGAAAGGTCCAACAGGTCATGGCGGCTGTACATGATTGGCAACAACGGCTATGGCCAAAAGAATACAGACAAAAAGCCCCGATGCTCTACAACATCGGAGCCACTGTGATTTATTCAGTTTTCTATATGATTTTCGTCAGGGTGCTTTAGAAATCAGCCTTGATAGAAATCTTTTGATTTTTATAGGTGGTAATGATGGTGTTGTCAGTCGGAGAGACAATGACGTGGATGTCTCTGAAGTCAGCCCATTTCCCAGCATGTTGCTTTGAATGCAAATGACGTTTGAATTCCTTTTTGCCAAAGAAATACACGATACAGTTTTGAGTGTGTACACGTCGACCATATTGTAGGACCACTGCCATGGCGTCTTTGGAAATGCCACGTTGGGACATTCTGAGCTTGGCGTGGGTGGTCAACCCATAGGTTCTTTCTTCAAGCGGATCAATGTTGGTAAAATGAATTTGATCACACCAAGTGCGATCGTCATACTCGGGTACTCTGAGCGCTTCAATCATTGTTTTACAAGAAGCCGCAGTATAACGACCCCTCCTTTTCTTAGAGCGTTTGCGATTGTAGTTTTTCATTTTGCGATGAGAGAGATGAGATAGATGATACATGAGACCTCCAATGGTCGTTTGGGTTCTACTGGTAGACGAATGACTGAATCATTTTCGGATACTAAATGATCGAACTATTGAAAATGACTACTTGTCAGTGTACATTAAATGTGACAGATGTGTGTCATAAAACCAAAAAATGTCCGAAGGTGCAAATTGCGTTTGTATATTGATGGTAAATCGGATGTCAAATCGATTTGCGTTATAGTATAGCCATTGATTGACTCTGGAATTTACATGTCTTTGTACACACAGTCCCAAGACTTCTATCGTCGTGCCTTGCATATTGGTCATGCGATTAGACAGTGGCTCCCATTTACCTTTGGCGGGGCTGTTTTTTGTGGTTTTTCTGGACTGGCCACCTGGTTTTTTGGTGTGCAGCGCAGTGATTTCGTTCTCATCGTCATTGGATCTATGGGTTTGCTCATGTCCTTGATTGGGATGTTGACCGTCTTGCTCTCTGGGTTTGTACTCTATCGGCGTTACCGTCAGTTGGACTTTTGTACTCTGCAATTGCGTTGTCACGCAGAGCACTCCATCGTTACACCGATCGAAATCCGTTGGTGGTTGCCATTGGTACAAGTATCCGTTTCGTGGTCTTCACCGCGTATGGAATCTGTGATCGAGGGGCGGTACGAGCGATTGACTCCTACACGCAGAGGTGTCTGGAACTCCATTCACCGTGTGATTCGTGTGGGGGATGCTTTTGGGATCTGTGCCATCGAGTTTGACTCTGTTCAACCTTGTACACTCAAGGTTCTTCCCCAGGTGTCGTCAGCTTATTTGCCAAACCTTCTACAAGGGCTTCAGCAAGGAGGAGAACAGGCACACCCCTTGGGTTCGGCAAGTGGAGATCGCATAGACATTCGGAATTATGCACACGGGGACCCTGTACGTTTTATCCTGTGGAAAGTGTATGCCAGAACGGGACAGTTGGTTGTCCGCACGCCCGAAAAGGCCTTTGAACCAGTTCAACGCGTATTGGCATACTTGGTTGTTCACCCAGCAGATTCTGCTGCCGCAGCTTTGTCGATGGCGATGGTGGATTCAGACAGGTTGGGAGACAATTGGGCTTTTGGTGTTGACGGTCACTCTGAGGCTTGTCAGGATTCGGCTACGGCAATGGAAGCCATTGTTGCCAGTGGTCGAAGCACGGTGCGAGATGGAGAAGGCATGATCGACTTTGTACAGCAGGAATCCGATGCGGGCTCTCTGTTGGTCTTTGCGCCGCCAGAGATTGGAGAATGGATTGAGCGTGTAGAAACGCTGTCACATACACTCTCCGTTCAGGTCTGCTTGGTGGGCTTGGCACCCCAAAAACGTTCGACAATGGAGACACTGTTGTACAGTCCGACGGACTTGCCGTCTTCAACAATGGATGTCGAAACGGTATTGGGGATTGCGCGACGGTTGTCTACTCGACAAATCCCGATGACCATTGTGCACATTGATAGTGGACGCATTTTTGATGGTCAGGCTTTTGCCCAGCAATTTGGGGCACACACTGTTCAAGGTGTTGCATGAACCTCGTTCGATGGACTGTACTTGTTCGGATGCTGACGATGGTGCCTGTGGTGTTGTCGTTGTTTTGGACAGTGTTGTCGCAAACGGGGTTGACCATTGCTGTTGTTGCATCTTGGTTGGCCATCGTTCTGGCGGAGAATGGGGTGTGGAAAAAACTTCGCTTACGGGTGATCGGTGCCGGTACAATTGCACTGTTCCTGTTGCTGGCTTTGCTTCGACACTTGGTGTTGGAATGGTCTGTTGCCGCAATGGTGGTGGGCTCGGTGGGTGCACTCTGGTTGGAGATGGTGTTGTGGGTCGGTATCGGTTTTGGCTCGACGGTTTTGGCACTGCGGGTGCTGGCTAAGCGATACACCTTTTGGTTCTTTGTTGAACTCGCATTGATTGCACTTGGAACTGCGGTAATATTTTTCCCCCACCAGTACAAAATCATTATGCGCCCACTTTGGCTGAGTGATTTGGCGTGGTCGATGGGGCTTGAACCGTCGATTGCACTCGGATTGATTGGGGCAACGTTGGCAACCATCTTAAGCATCTTGACGGTCTTAGAGCAGTCCAATCGTCGCCATTTTTCGGTGGTGCTGTTTCCGATGTTGGCGCTTTTGGCGTTGATCTTTGTGGACCCGTTGGAAATGGAGACGCCTCCCCCTCCACAGCAACTCGAGGACATTTTGAACGGTGGTCAGGCTGAAGGATCGGGGCAAGGAGCCGGTGGTTCAAACGGTGAAGGTGAAAACGATCAGAATGTCAACAGTGGTCAACAAGAGAAGCAGTCTGGTTCCAACGGTCAACCTCCTCCAGTTGCTGTGGTCTTGTTGGGGGACGATTATAAGCCCTCGAACGAGGTCTTCTACTTTCGCCAAGAAATTCAAAGTTGGTACAATGGCTTCCGCTTGGTTGCGCCGACAGACCCAGATATTCCCTACGAAGCGGCTAAGGGCTTTCCGAGTCCAACAGTTGAATTCTCAGTTCCACCATCCCTCGACGAGTATCGAAAACGAGTCCTCGCAGATGTGGCTTTGCTAACTGAACACACAGCCCCATTCATGCTTGAAAGTCCGCTGTCTTATACTCCGACCATCAACCCAAGACCGGGTCGGTTTAACAGAACCTATCGTACAGAGTCGGCGGCTTTGAACATTGGCTACGAGCGATTTTTGGAACTGCATGTGGGCAATCCAACCTGGAGTCCCAGTTATTGGTCCCATCTCACCGATCGTCCGAGAGACCAGCGGTATGCCACGTTGGGGGAAGACATTGTTGCGACGTTGCCGTTGGAGTATCGAGACAATTTGGTGGCGCAGGCTTTTGCTGTCAAACTCTATTTGGATGAACAAACGAAGTACACAATGTCGGAGCGTCATGAGACGGCAGAAGACCCAACGGGAGAGTTTCTGTTTGGTCCCCATGCTCAGTTTACTGGCTACTGCGTACACACGTCTCACGCGGCGGTCTTTTTGTGGCGGGCTTTGGGGATTCCTGCACGGGTGGGCGTGGGATATGCAACCCCGATGGAACAGCAAAAGGGATCTGCCATTTTGGTGTTGGGAACCGATGCCCATTCATGGCCCGAACTGTACATTGAAGAGTTGGGGTGGGTGATATTGGACATTGCTCCTCAAACGGTGCTCGATGAAATGGGGGAAGGTCCCGACTTGGAAATGCTGGATGCGCTCGAAGAGTTGGCGCGGGCAGAACCGGACTCACAGTTTCGCCGAGCGATCAACTGGCGGGCTCTGTGGTCTGAGTATCGAGGTGTGGTGTTCACAACCCTCAATGGTTTGCTGGTCTTGGTCACGGCGCTGTTGTATTTTCGAAAATGGGATCGGCGATATCGATATCGCAAAAGCACCGACGTGTATTGGTTTTACGTGTCGGCACTCGATGCCTTGTCGGAGCAGGGGGTGACGCGAAAAACAGGAGAAAGTCCTGAGCAGTTTGCCAAACGCCTTGAGACAAAATTTCCGAGTCTGACACCGATTGTCTGGGCTCAAGTAGAAGCTGTCTTTCACGATTCAGCGAAGGACTCAACAACGGTGACAACCCTTGATGCGTTGCGAGCCCACAGGGAGCAATTATCCATTGAGATTGTCCAACACACAACACGGTGGAGATGGTTGGGATGGCTCAATCCATTCAGCCCGTGGCTATCAAAATAAGATATTGAGAGGAGAGAGTATATGGATTTTAGTACAGCACAGGATGTTGTTGACCGTTTGAAAAATCGGTTGAAAGCCTCGATTGTGGGAAGAGATGAAGTCATCGATTTGTTGATCGTGGCACTGTTGGCAGATGGGCACGTGTTGCTCGAAGATTATCCAGGTTCTGGAAAAACAACTTTGGCCAAGGCACTTGGGGAGTCGATACTCTCGACCCATACAACCTTGGAGTCCATGCGTCGCGTTCAGTTTACGCCCGACTTGTTGCCTTCAGATGTCACTGGTACGACCATTTTTGATCCAGATGCCCGACAGTTTGAGTTTCGACCGGGGCCGGTGTTTACCCACATCCTCTTGGCAGATGAGATCAATAGAACGTCTCCCAAAGTACAATCGGCTTTGCTTGAAGCGATGGCTGAAAAGCAGTGTACCATCGACAACCAAACCCATTCACTGAGCGATCTGTTCTTCGTGATAGCTACTCAAAACCCGTTGGATCTGGCTGGGACATTCCCGTTGCCAACAGCTCAACTGGATCGCTTTCTCTTCAAAATTCGGATGACCCACATCGACCCAAAGTCAGAATTGGAGCTGTTGATGAACTTTGACTCCGTCAAAAAAGGGGCGTCGGATGTGCTTCCAAAGGTTTCGGTTTCTGAGTTGCTGTCGGTACGAGAATGGTTGCAGACGTCTATCACCTTGGCTCCGAGTATCAAAGCATGCTTGGTGGCCTTTGCCAATCAAACCCGTCAACATCCTTTGGCCCTTCAGGGGGTGTCTACTCGTTCATTGGTGTTGGCGATGCCGGCTTTACAGTCTTGGGCGTTGGTTCAAGGACGCAAATTTGTTGCGCCATCCGATATTGAAGCGTTGTCAGGACACATTTTTGCGCATCGCCTTATGATGGGCACATCGGCAGAATCCGCGTTGGGTGTTGTGCAAGAGTGCCTCAGAGAACCGATGGAAACCTGTGCGCGGAGCGTATACAAGTGAACTGGCTGTGCTTGTTTCTGTTGTTTGACTCGGCGTCGGCTTCGCCGTGGAACCCAAATGAGGGGGCGTTGGCCGATCAAGTGTTGGCGGCCGACGGGCGTGGTGAGTGGGTGACGGCTCGTCGACTGGCTCAGGAGTTGCTCGATGAACAACCACTATCTTACGTCGGACACCACGTTCTTGGAAGGGCTTTTTGGTTGGGCGAAGGCGATTATGCACGGGCTGCTTTTCACTTGAAGAAGTCCTTGAAAATTTATGAATCGGTCTATGAACAGACTGGTGATCCACCGTGGCGACTGGAATCAGAAGGGTGGTGGTCATTGCGGATTGTGACAGGAGACATGGGCGAGTTCGAAGAAGAATTGCGCTTAATTGATGTCTACAATGACAAGCAATCTGGATATGCGGAGCGGTTCGAGACATCCTACAATTATTTAATGGCAGAACGTGGGTGGCCCCTCATGAAACTCGGCCGGTTTTCGGAAGCCAAATATTGGGGGCAGCAGGGCGTCGCATCTGACAGCAATTGGCAAACATCCTTGGGATGGAACGTGCTGTGCGCAACCGCAGGAGAAGAGGGCTTGCGTCAAGAAGCCATGGACGCTTGTTCTGCTGCACTGGAGCATGCCTTGGAAAGTGAGGCCGGCGTGGCGGTTGATGCCAGCAATGCGTCGAATGCTGCGATGGCGGTGTTTGATTTTGACAAGGTTGAAGAGTTCGCACGGTTGTCCACCCGTTCTGGCGATGGCACGACGGTCTCGGCTTGGATTAACTTGATCCAGTTGTATCTCAGTCAAGGAAGAGCCGATGCTGCCATTGATGCAGTCAGTGGATCCTTAGACTCTCTTGCATCTGAAGAGCCGGCAATGCGACTGCAAAAGCGGGCGGATGTGGACGGTGCGTTTGCACTGGTGTTGTTGGTAGGGGGCCAAGAGCAATCTGCTTTTGAAAAAATTGACCGGGCACTGCGTTTTCCCGATAGACGAGGGGTGATTTCAACGTCAGAAGCACAATCACAAGGCTCGCACACGTTGTTGCGATGGATTGCTCGACGCATGCTCAAAGAGCGAGAAGCAGAAAAAGTTGCTTCACAGGGGTGGTGGGAACGCTTTCGACATTGGTGGGCATCTTGGTTTGTCGATCCGGAAGATGAAATTGATCAGGTCGCCGTGCGAACAATCTTGCAGGAGGATTCCTATTTACTGTCCACGATTCGACCCTATTTGGACAAGGGACTCACAGGAGTGCCGAGTTGGTTGATACCCGATTTGGTGACCGTATTGGGCGCTGGAGTGGTTGAGCATGCCCTTGTTGAAGCCCGAGAGATAGATTCTTTTGAAGGAGCTGAGGGCTATTATCAAGCCTTGGAAGCAGAAATTGCTTATTCACGAGGAGAGTGGTTGGAACTCTTGGAGGTTGGCGCATCGGCACGACAGACTTTGCCAGATATCGAACGGTTGATGCGGGCTCGAATACTGGCCTTGGAGGGTGTGGCACTGGGCAAACTTGGTCGAGCGCAAGAGCAGTTGGCGCATTTTGAAAAGGTGATGGAAATTGATCCCAGTGTGTTTCGTCGACTGCAGATTGCAGTTCCAGCTGTCTTTGGAATTGCCGACGGGTTGAACCAAGATGTGGTTGATGCCTTGAGACGCTCTCCACGTTTTGTAGAACGGGCAGAAGGGTTCGCAATTCGTGTTCAGTCTGGGCAGGTTTGCATCAATGGTCGGATGGGGCAACAATTGTCTTGCGCGGCTTTTCCCACACGGGGTGAAGACGCAACCGATGCGGAGTATGTGACCCAGATTACTGAAGCTTTTCATACGTTGGCTTTTGCGTTGTCCACGGGCATGTCCACCTCCGATTGGAACTCCTTGGATGGAAGAGCCACATCTTCAAAACAACGGTCTCAAAAGAAAATGAAGGAACTGCTGCAACGAGAACGGTAGTCCATTCGATAATTCATTCGATTAGGCCCGTAAGATTTTGCGAACCATTCTTTCCGTAAAGTTGTTCCCAGGAACAAAGGCAATCTGCGCTTGTTTGGTTGAGTGGGTGACCTGAAGCTGTTGGACTTCGCCGTAAGAGAATCCGTCACCGACAATCTGACAAGGACGACGATTGGCGTGCAATACTTCAATGGAGAGGGTGGCTTCACTCGGTATGATGAAGGGCCTGAGCCTCGGTGTGTGTGGACAAATTGGTGTGATGTGGGTACCGGGCATCAACGGGTGACAGGGGGAACCTCCAGCGGATGCGGAATAGGCGGTTGACCCCAAAGACGTTGCCGCAATCAGTCCATCGCAGATGAGTTTTTCGACGATGTTTTGTCCATCGATGTCCACTCTTAGGTTGGCTGCAACACCGGCCAGTCTAGCCACGTAAATGTCGTTGAGGGCATACCCATGAATCTGGTTTCCGTGTGGCGATGTTCCTGTCAGTTCAAGCATTGGAAAACTGTGTAGTATCCAGGTTTTTTGGGTTAAACACTGCGCGATTGTGTCTAGTGACTGACTTGAATTGAGTAAGAACCCCAGTGTGCCAGCGTTGACCCCAAAGTAGGGCGTGTCATTGCCGTGCTCTCGGATGCACTGCAGCATCCAACCATCTCCACCAAACACAAGGTGAAAGGGAAGGGTGGAGAAATCTAGGAGATGCGATAGTTGCTCATACAGCGCAGTCGCTTTTGGGTTGTGCGGGTCGATTAATAGCATCTTGATTTCTCGGAGTGTACTCGTATGGAACAGTTTTGGAAAGCTCATGGTTTGGGCAACGATTATTTGGTGTGGATCAGTGCCCTGTCTGGTCAGTGTAACGAATTGACGTCTCAACGGGTAGTACAGATTTGTGATCGACATCGTGGGTTGGGTTCGGATGGCATCTTGGAACCAACAAGGTCTACCCGTGCGGATATTGGGGTTCGTATTTGGAACCCCGATGGCTCAATTGCAGAGAAGAGTGGCAATGGCATCCGTATTTTTGCTTGGTGGTGGGCGGTCATAGAAGGGAACGTTGCCGGTACAAAAATATTTAGTGTCGATACGGGGCATGATGTTGTGCAGTGCGTCGTCGATAGACAATCTGGGTTGGTCACGGTGGATATGGGTCAGGCAACCTTTGATGCCAGCGAGATACCGACAACTGAACCTGTGTGGGAGCGGGACATACCATTCATCGATGGTCAAACAGTTCGGGCGTACACTGCTGGAATCGGGAATCCACATTGTGTTGTATTTGTAGACTCTCCAGACGACTTTGATGAGATTCCGTGGCGAAAATGGGGGGCTTGGCTAGAGAGGCATTCGTTGTTCCCCAATCGGATCAACGTGCAATTCGCTTGTGTGCTGGATTTCAACACGATTGAAATTCGGATTTGGGAAAGGGGTGCTGGAGAGACGGAAGCCAGCGGCACGTCCTCTTGCGCAGTGGCGTGTGTGGCACGCAAGCGGGGATTGGTCGACTCGATGGTGGAAATGAAAATGCCCGGTGGCGTGTTGCAAGTGTCGATGAGCGATGAGTGGGCTGTGAGATTGTGTGGACCTGTGGAAGGTGTCGCAATGATGTATACAGACCTCTAAGGCTTTTGGGTGGCAAAGAAGTCCAATTTGCGATAGAAGTAGGGGACTTTGAGCAGGATGCCAATCGTATGAACACGGTATCCAAGTTGCTCAATCAATCGCTTAAGTATTCGAACCACAAACTCATTGGAACGCAGCATGTATACGTTTGACTCAGACAAAGAAGCCCGTTTGGCAGAATTGCGCAGCCAAGGCATTGATCCGTATCCCCACAATCTTTCTGTAAGCAACACCATATCAGAGGTGTTGGTCGTCATTGGAGACCGAAGCAAAGCCGAACTCGAAGAAGAAACGCAAACCTTTTCAATAGCCGGACGGATGATGCTCAAGCGTGGAAAGGGAAAGGCTGGGTTTGCAACGATTCAGGACCGAACGGGCACAATTCAACTCTATGTGCGCAAAAATGATGTTGGTGATGAGGCTTTTGCAGCGTGGAAAGCCACCTCTTTGGGAGACTGGGTCCATGTAGAAGGGGGAGTAATGCGTACCAAAATGGGCGAAGCCACCCTTCAGGCGACCTCATTTCGACTGGCGTCAAAGTGTATTGAGTCGATGCCAGACAAGCACAAAGGCTTCAACGACATTGAGCTTCGCTCTAGACAGCGCTATGTGGATTTGTTTGTCAACGAGTCCTCCCGTGAAGTCTTTCGTCGTCGCTCTCAAGTGGTGTCTCACATTCGACGATTCTTTGAGGACCGTCAGTTTATGGAAGTGGAAACACCGATGATGCAAACCATTCCAGGTGGTGCGGCCGCGCGACCCTTTGTGACCCACCACAACGCCCTCGACATGGAAATGTACCTGCGGATTGCGCCGGAGTTGTTTTTGAAGCGACTCATTGTTGGTGGCTTTGAACGTGTTTTTGAAATCAATCGCAACTTTCGGAACGAGGGGATCTCAACTCAGCACAACCCTGAATTTACAATGTTGGAGTTCTACCAAGCCTACGCCACTTGGCACGACTTGATGGACACCACAGAGACATTGTTTCGTGAACTTGCTCAAGCGGTGTGTGGCAGTACGACGGTCGTGTATGGAGAGCATGAATTGGACTTTGGGAGCACGTGGCGTCGACTTCCCTTTGCAACAGCGGTGGCTGAAGCCTCGGGCCTGTCTGAAGAAGCCGTGTGGGACGCGGATGCGTTGCGCAACAAATGGATTGAGATGCACCCAGAAGATGCTGACAAAGACGATTTGCCAACCAGTGTGGGCAAGTGGTTTGAGTACTACTTTGATGCCTACGTTGAACCAAATCTGATTCAACCGACCTTTTTGGTGGATTTCCCCACGGAGATTTCGCCGTTGTCTCGTCGCTCGGATGCAGATCCAAAGATTGCAGAACGCTTTGAACTGTTCATTGCTGGTCGTGAGATTGCCAATGGGTTCAACGAACTCAATGACCCCATCGATCAAGCCGGTCGATTTGCTGCACAGGTAGAAGCCAAGGATGCCGGGGACGATGAAGCCATGTTCTTCGACTCAGACTACATCAAGGCTCTCAGTTACGGAATGCCACCCACTGCGGGTGAGGGAATCGGGATTGATCGCTTGGTGATGTTGTTGACCAACGCTCAGTCCATCCGCGAAGTCATTTTGTTCCCCACGCTCAAACCACGCGAGAACTAAATGGGATTCACCTGGCAAGTCGCCCTGTCTCACCTCCGATCTAGACGGTCGGAGGCGGGCATCAACGTCATTACGCTGGTC
>CBFICN010000024.1:0-28908 GCA_965661045.1 uncultured Myxococcota bacterium | reverse complement strand
CGACCATGCACAGCTCATTAATTCAGAATGGCAATATGAATACACCGCTTGAACCGACAGTGACTTCCACTGCGATCTCGACAACCAACATTCCTCTGGATGACTATCAAGAAGTGGTGTATGGTTGGGCACCGGGTCCGGATGGCAATGGTCTTTCACAGGATGTGACGCACTACGGAGTGTATTCAGACAGCGCAGGTCTATCTGGGGACTGCTATTTGGACGGGTATTGTGGGGCGGGTGTTTCTGTCGGAGACTTTTACATTTCAACGACTGGGAATACACGCACCATTTATACGGGCAATTCTCCCAGTTATCCCCATGTTGGTCTGGGCTTTTCCGGTCAAATTATTGTTTGGGGCTTTGACAATAATGCCTCATCATATGGGCACTGGGCCAACTGGTACGATGGGAATGCATGCTGCAATGCTGGAAATACGTCTGATATCAGTGGTGGTGCAGGACGGTATGTGATTTACATTCGGTGATGAGTGCAGTAGGTGAAATCATGACTCGATTAAAACCTTGATCCGTCAACTAGAAGACAGAGCCAATACAATGAATGATGATCTGTGTATTTAGAAGCGTGGTTTAGAAATGATTTCCACGAAAATATTCCGGTTTACAGACGGTTACCAGCAGATTTAGTTAGGAGCGATGATTGGATTGAGTTGTTTTTCTTTCCGGTAACCATTTGTATTGGTAAATGATGCACCGCTCTGTCACATTAAGTATGAATGTTTCTTCAGCAAGGAGGTTTTATGAAGAACACTATTGGAGCAATTCTAAGGGATGCCATCAATGAATTAGATAAAACACAACAGTGTATTGCAGTGGAGTTAGTGGAAAAAGAATATGTTGGTGCTGATTCTACAGCAGAAAGTCGATTGTCAGAAATACTCAACGACAAAGAGAAAGGCGTAAAGTTCTTCATGAATGATGACACTCGAAAACAAGGTTTGTTTCAGGTGCTGAAACTGTCTAAAGAACAGATTGTGGAAATCGAGAGTCTTCTCTCTCATAGTGGTACAAATAGACAAATTATCATCGCTGGCTTTGATTGGTCGTTGGACTCTGATAAGATCACGGGAGTCCTCGATTTTGTAGAACAACACAATACCAGAGATATCATACTGGTAATACTTAAAGAGCATGAGAGTCTTCTACATCTAGGATTTCAGAAGCATGATCGTTTTTCTCATGAAACTGTGCAGGACATTGAAGCTGGTGTAGACCGATTGAAAGGTTATGACGGTACGGTTCTATCTAGAACGCGTCACGTTCCCTTTCAACATTGGTGTGTGACGGAATTTAACGATGAAGGGAAGTTTATTTTTTGGCATCATGACAATAAAGAAATCACTTTCGAGTTCCCAGATTTAGTACAATACCCAGTTCCAGAAAAGGTTTCCTGCACAATCGCATCATTGAATTTTCCTTCTTGCGTCGACAATATACGTGACCGTGATGTTTTTAAACATGTTTCTGTTCTGAAATCTGTCGAACAGACCTTTCCAAAGTTTGAAGAGTATCGGCAGGATTATCGTTTCAGACACCATGATAGGAGCCTAGTGTTGCAGGAAATGCACGAATATCTGGATGAACCAACAGAATGGAGTGAGCGATTCCAGCTTCAATTTGACTTGTTGGATGTTGAGTTTGCCAAACAGAAACCATTTGCTTGGCGAAAACATCAAGCAGAAAAATTGGGTTTTGAGGCTGTTTGCCTCATCGAAGAGAAAGAGGAGCTTGACTGGGTTAAAGCTGTCTTGAGGATTGAAGAGCAACTAGAATCGAAACTGGAGATTGTCAACCAAGAGTATCTGGATGCTCAACTTGAATGTGCAAGCCAGCAAGAAATTCAAGGCGCATGGTGTTGTGATGGTGTGGTTCATTGTATCAATTTTCAAATACCAGACCTGCCTGAACATAAAGCAGTTCAAATTCATACGATAGAGGTGAAGGAACCTGCCATCCAGAAACTATGGGATATCGTTCGGCATTGGGATGAAGTTCAATATATGAACGATCCTTTGCTTCGGAGTGCAATAGAGTCGTTGAAGGAAGAATATTCCGAAAGTGTATTGGTACATGCTCGGGAAACCCTTCATCAAAACTTGCCAAGAACTTGGCAACCAATAAATAAGCAAATTGCCACCACAGATATTTGTTTTTTGAAAGAGTTGTTTGCCAAAACAGACCCTGTACCAAAGGTCTCCTTTGTGTGGGATTCTAATCCCGATGGACATATTGTTGAGAGTGCTCAAGACCAATATGGTTTTCGGAAGGCTCCAGTACCATTGCGATTTAAGCGGTTTCAGAATGATAAGTTGAATTTGTTGAGTACCAATAGCTATTGGAATAACTACTGGTCTATACCAATCCCAAAAATCCGTAGCATTGATGTTGGTTCCGTAGGTGCAGAACTACCCATGGAACTAGTAGAGGCATGGGTGGATTCGATGAATCCAGGTACGTATGGCACTTACATCCGTCGACATAGAAACAATAGTAGGAGTTCTTCTGATAAACAGGAATACGGGGTTAATCCAAAAGTGCATCAAGACTTGGCGCTGTTTTGGAACGCGATGCGAAAAGCCTTGAATCACAATGATTGTCTGTTTACTTCATGTGAATATGCTCTGTTGCAAATAAATACTGATTTGTTTGTAAAAATCGAGATGGAGCAAACAAACTTTGAATCTGAAAACTTTGAAATAGGGATCAGTGGTAAAAAAGGTGACAGTCAGTTTGAACCAAAATATGATCGAAATCACTTACCAAGTGAGATCAAACTGTTGACACACAAGTGCATGACGACATTTACGTTCGTCACTTCTCCATATGGCATCTAACCGCGCTCCTATGTAGGACGAAACTGACCCAATTCGCTTGGCTTCACAATCCCACGTTCGGTGATGATGCCGGTAATGTACTTTGCTGGTGTCACATCAAACGCTGGGTTTCGAGCGCCGGACTGTTGAGGTGTGGTGCGAACCCTAGTGAATTCACCCTCGTCGCTCCATCCCCAAGTGTAGTGGATCTCATCTGCAGAACGTTCCTCGATCGGGATGTCGTTTCCACTTGGGCAATCCCAGTCTACGGTTGCCAAGGGGGCTGCCACATAGAAGGGGATACCGTTTGCGTGTGCTGCCAGTGCAGAGGTGTAGGTTCCGATCTTGTTGGCGACGTCTCCATTGGCAGCAATCCGATCTGAACCGACGATGACCATGTCGATTTCACCGTGTGCCATGTAGAATCCAGTCGCGTTGTCGGCGATGACGGCGTGATCTACACCTTCTCCAGCGAGTTCCCAAGCGGTCAAACGTGCACCCTGTCCGCGCGGTTTGGTTTCATCGACAAATACGAAGGGTTTCTTGCCTTGTCTGTGTGCAACGTATACGGGAGAGATGGCTGAACCCCAATCAACAAAAGCGAGCCATCCTGCATTGCAGTGTGTTGAGATGCGCATGCCTTCTTTGATCTTCTCTGCGCCGTGTATTCCGATCTGCTTACAGGCTTCGGCGTCTTCTTCGGCCACACCTTGTGCCGCAGTAAGTGCAGATGCACGGGCTTCATCAATGGTGTTGGTTGCTTCCATCGCCGCATAGACTTTGCTGAGTCCATAGAAAAGATTCTGCGCTGTTGGACGCGTATTCGCCAATCGATGTTTTGCAGTGTTGACGTCTTCCCAAAAGGTTGCGTCAGATGCCAATTGGGCGGCTTGTGCCAGTCCAAATGCACCCGTGGCGCCGATGGCTCCAGCTCCACGCACCACCATAGTTTCAATGGCTACGGCAACCGATTCTGTGTCGTGGTGTTCCAAGACTTCAAAATGGTGTGGCAACTTCGGTTGATTGATCAGATAGACGATGTTGTCCTTCATCCAAACCGTGCGGTAAGGGGTTCCATTGACGTTCATGAGGGTTCTCCGGGCGATGCTTCACTGTTGGAAAGGTTGAACTTTAACCACCCTTGATAGTGCTGCGACCACCAATGGGAAAAAGAGTTTTGGCGTGTTGCAATCTCTGTCGGGTTGGTACTGGTTAAATGGGCGTATGGTTCGCTGCCGATTTCTTCTTTGCTCTGCCAGTCCAACAGGCGATGCGTTTGGTTGGTGCAGTCCAAATGCAAGACTGTCTGGGCATCAAAGAGCCACGAACCCGTGTTGATCAGTGTACAGGAATGATTTTGCAGAGGAACAACGCCGGGTAAGTGGCTGTGTCCCATGACCAGGACTTTTCCTGTTGGCATATACTCTTGCGCATCGATCTGTCTATGCAGTTCAGACCATACGAGGTTGGGGTCTCCGACCTGATTGGCATACGCCAGTTTCAACTGTTGCTGTAACTTTCTACCGATCTTGTTGCTGTCTCCCAACCATCGACTCAATATTGAAGTTTTGTGTAGCAGCCAAAAGAACACCTTGTTTTCAAGGGTGGGAAAGTTTTCCAAGGGAAAACGAATCCACGTACCCAGCAATCGTTCAATCAGGTGGTGAAGACTTTTGTTGCGCAGATTGAGTGTCTCTTGGGATATGGTCGGGTTGAATCGAAAGCCCTGTACCACTTCAACCCAAACGGGCCTGTTGTCTTCTGTTGATGCGACATCGTTCGTATCTGTCGAAGTCTCAACCTCAACGGTGTTGCTTTCTTTTGTTTCTTGGGCTGCGTCGGGATTTGCCGTACCTTCAGAGTCAGCGGTTGTCGCTTGGTTCAATCCCCCCAACACTACTTCTACGGTGGAAGCGGTTTGGGCATTCAACAGTTCCTTGTAATAACTGAGGTCTTCGTCGAGTTCGCTCCACACATAGGTGAGTTTTCCCGATTTTCCCAAGTCGGACAGTTCCCGAAACAAGATGGCGTTTGCCGTGATGACGCGGTCAATTGACCATCCTTGCTGGAGATCCATCAAATCACCAGTGATGACCAAGTGTCCATCTGTGCGCTTCACTTCTTGAATTAGCGAGCGCAACCTGTCTCTTTTCGTGACCGAGTCTCCTAGGCAGAAGGCGTCCGAACGCGTGCCGTCCCCAAGATGTAAATCTCCAATTAGATAAATGTGGTCTGAGCTCAAACGAACTGTTTTGTTGGGATGCATGCGCTCACCGATTGTAAAAAATACAGAGATCCGTTAAGAAAAGGTCATGAAAAATCAACGACACATACCCCAATTAACCTTTGAAGGTTCTTTTCCGCAAACACCTGTTTTGGACTCGTTTCCAGAGGTGGCCTTTGTTGGGCGTTCCAACGTGGGTAAATCTTCTGCCATCAATACCTTGCTCGGACGCAAGAAGGCAGCCCGTGTATCGGGACAACCCGGTCGGACACAGCTCATCAATTGTTTTCTGTTGAATGAACGAATCCGGTTTGTGGATTTGCCAGGGTATGGATTTGCCAAGGTGCCCAAGGCAGTAAAACGCAAGTGGGGACAGATGATCGAGCAGTACTTGCTCAACCGTTTGGATTTGCGATTGGTTGTCATCTTGGTTGATGTACGACATTCCGTACAAGAGATGGATGTGCAGATGGTGGATGTGGTGCGACATTACAACATCCCTTTCGTGTTGGTGGCCACCAAGGCCGATAAACTTAAACGCAATGCGTTGGCCAAACAAGTCAAATTGCTGAAAAAAGGCTTTGGGGTCAAAAACAGCGAATTTAAAGTATTTTCTTCCTTGAATGGGCAGGGGTACGATGCGGTTTGGTCGTCCATTGAAATTGCTTGTGGGTGTACACTCTAATGGGACGCAACAATCGAAAAAGACCAGACAGTTGGACGCAAAAGGCAAAGGAAGCTGGATACGCAGCCCGATCGGTGTACAAACTTGAAGAAATTGAACGTCGTTTTCAGGTATTGCGCAAAACCAAACGGGTACTCGATTTGGGGTGTGCCCCCGGTTCTTGGTCACAGTTCGTTCGAAAAAAACGGCCCAACGTAAAATTGGTGGGGATTGACATTCAGAACCTCGATCAATACCCAGGGACTTTTTTGCATCAGTCAATTCTGGACACCAACCCCGAAGATTTTTTGGAAATGCTCGGTGGGACAGCCGATTTGGTGATGTCTGACATGGCCCCAAATACTTCGGGCGATCGCTTTACAGATCACATCCGACAGGTGAAACTTGCAGAGATGGCCCTTCAAACCGCCCTGGTGACCCTCAAGCAAAATGGGGTGTTCATCGCCAAGGTCTTCGATGGGGAAGATGCCCATCCGTTTGTGTTGTCCTTGTCGGAGCATTTTTCCAAAGTACGAAGGGTAAAGCCAGTCGCGGTGCGCAACGAGTCCGTTGAGTTTTTTGTGGTCTGCATGGGCAAGAAGCGGGCGGTACATTGGTCGGCACCCAAAAAGAAGCCCACCACAGACAACGATTGAGCTCAATAGTGCAGCGGGCTTGTCAGTCGCAATCTGGGAGTTCTTCCAAGGGGAATCGTTTCTTTCGAATGGTTTGTTCTGAACCGACCCCATAGTTGAGGTTCGCAAGTCCTTGTGTACTGAGGTGTCGAACGATGGACAACGCTCTATCCGTTGACGTGTCGGATATGTACTTGACTACCACAGGACGTTGCTCTAGATAGAAACTCAGTTGAGACACAAAGGCACTTTCTTCGTCCCAGGGTTCAAAGCACTCCGCGAAAGGGTCTTCAATCAATTGCTGAATGAGAGAGACCAAGTCAGAATTGTCGCTCCGAAATTCAATTGAATGCTCGGGGTGTTTGAGACTTTGCATCACCGATATACATCCTTGAAGTAGGGCGCGATGATGGGTGCTGTGCCGATGACCGACTGTTTTTATCAAGGCAAAGGTGGAAGGCCTATCAATGAGGGCAAAACTCCAAGCCGCCAAATCTAGATTGTGATCTGCACAGACATAGGCCAGTATTCGGGTTGGACGGTGTACTGTTTCATCGTAGGGAGGGTCAAACAGGGTATAAAATTGCTTCCAGCCTTCGTCGTCGATGTAGGGATATTGGATTGGGTTTTCTGGATTTGGATGATGCACAATCTCAACATCTGAATCACTTTCGACGATGGCAACGCTCTGTTGGGGTGTTTGAAGTTGGTGATCGAGTGTGGAGGTGGATTGTTGGATTGAAGGCTCGGGCGATGATGGGGTATTTTCGATGTTGGATTCTTGGCTGATAGAGAGAAGCGATTCGGACTCGACTGTGTTCGGATGTGAATGGTCGACCAAAGGTGTTTCTGCCTCTTCTATGAAGGGCGCTTCGTTAGGGGAGGCATCGTCAGTCTCAATGGACTCGTCTGCTTCTTCTGTGTCTACTTGGTCTACGTCTATTGTCTCGGTGGGCGTATCAATTTCGAGTACGGAGTGTAGAGTCGGTTCTGTCTGGGCATCATCTTCTGTTTCGGTCTCTTTTGATGGCGATGGGGAGTCGAGTGGTGTGCTGTCAGGTTCGCTATCTTCCAGTTCAGTCATCGAAGGAGGGGCAGTTGCCCTTTCCGTGGCAGAACGATGCTGGTCTTGGTATTCCCATTCATCGATGGCGTATTCAAGTGCCGTCTTGTCTAGCATTTCGGCATAAGGGGGATTGAACCACTCGATTTTGCGAATTTCTATGGTATCCATCAATGCTGCAATTAATGATGGACAGGGTTCATCCTCCCAGCCGTTCTCTCTCCATGTCTGTAGCCAACGCTTGCCCAGTTGCAACACTTGACGGTGCCTGGATCGTATAATGATGGGCAAACTGGTGGGAAAACGTTCTAAACAAGTCGTTAAGCCTTCAACAAGTGCATCCAATTCGGTGTTGCCAGAACCCACAAATGATTCCATCTCTCCATCTTCAATGAGAATGGCTCCCCACGTTGTAAGCGCAGTCGGTTCGGAACCGTGTACAGTGAAATAAAGAAGGTTGACATCCATAGTCGGTTGTTAATCCAAATTGATGGTGTTTTCTACAAGATTCATTCACCAAAGAGCACATTTTCAATGTTATTTCGTTGGGCAATACACTATACTGTCTTCATGTATTCACAAATTGAACGTCAGATGCGTTTGCAACGGTGGCTGAATCAAAGTGTGCGGGGGCTGTTTTGGGGCGGGATGCTGTTGATGGTGGCGTTGCTCATCTTGCGTAGAGTGGTGGGCGTAGAGGCGACTTGGTTGGTATTTCTCTTGCCGCTTGTGCCCGTCATCACCACCGTATTGGTGTGGCGTCAGTCGATTCATTCCAACGATGTTTTACGGTATGCAGAGTATTCTTCGGGTGACACAGGGTTGTTGTTGTTTGATCACGCTGTTGAATCCAAAGAGTGGAAACAGAGAGTGGAAACTGTGTGGTCTACGGTCCAGCCCCCATCGTTGAAAGCGCCCGATTTGAGTGCTGTGACTCTTTTGGTCTGTGTACTTTCCGTCGCCATGCTGTGGGTACCCTTGCGAACCATTCACAGCGACAACCATTATCCCACGATCGTCGAGCAAGAGTTGACTCAAATACAAGAACAAATTGATTCGATGGAGGCGTTGTTGGAGCCAGACAGCATTGACCCTGAAGTTGAAGCTTGGAAGGACAGTGTGGACCAGATTGAGGAAGGCATGTCCATTGGCAGTACCCTCAGAGAGTTGGAGCAACTGTCCGAGCAGATCGAACAACGTCAGCAGAGTGCATTAGAAAGCGTCGAAGAGGCCATGCAGGCGTTGCAACAGGGAGATCAACAAGCCCTACAAACGGCGACTGAGCAATTGCAATCCCAAAACATGCTTCCCAAGTCTGCAGACGGTACTGAAAGTGGACAAAGTTCTGAGGGGGCAACGGAAAACGCCAAGCAGGATGGTCAAGAAACCGAGAATGGCTCTATACAGACTGGTCAATCCACTACAGCCTCTCCATCTCAGCAACAGCTCCAACAGCAGTTGCAAAACCTTCAGCAACAGCTCCAACAGATGCAAAGCCAATCCAATCCGTCATCGTCTAATTCTGGTCAACAGGGTGCATCTCAGAATGGATCTCCACAAGGTATTCAGTCCTTCAGCAACGAAGCCTTGCAGCAGATGTCGCAACAATCCCCATCGTCGAGTGGTCCACAAGGCCATGCAGGACAGTCCGGACAGCAAAATGGTCAAGCCGGTGAGGGCGGTGAGAATCAAGCCGATCAGGGAGCGTCTACTCAGGGTCAGTCGAGTCAGACTCAGGCCGATCAAGGTCAGCAAAATGGCAGTGGTCAACAGGGTTCGCCCCAGAATGGACAAAGTGAAGGTGGGCAAGGCGAGGGTCAAGGTCAAGGACAAGAGGGCTCAAACTCTATGGATTTAAGCAACGCGAGTCCTTCGAGTGGTGGTGGTACTGCGCCATTGACTTATGAAGAAGGCTCGTTGATCCCCAATCAAAACTTGAGGGCCTTGGATGGGGTTCCACAGGTGGATTGGGAAAACTCAGTTCAGTTTTCAACTGTTCCAACCCCTTTTGGAGACGTACAAACTGTCCCAATTTCAACCAGTGGAAACGTTCAACCGACAACGAGCAGCGTCGCTGGACAGTCACAGGTGGCCCCGCAGCACCGTCAAGTGGTCGAAGATTTCTTCGCTGTCGATCAAGCCCAATAGCAAAAAACTCTCTCATCGCAATATCAACCATACTCATATCCACAGGGCACCATCCAGAGGACTTCCATGACAACCGTATTATCTCCCACAGAGACACAGTGGGCACAAGCACAGATCGCTGAACTGACAGATGCACTCAATCAACGGATTCTGGGACAAGAGTCCTTGGTTGAAGCCATTGTCGTGGCCTGTTTCGCCAAGGGCAATGTGTTGCTCGAAGGCCTTCCCGGTCTGGGAAAAACAGAATTGGTGAAAGGATTGGCTGGTTTGTTGGGGCTGGAGTTTCGTAGAATTCAGTTTACCCCTGACTTGTTGCCCAGTGACATTACGGGAGCCGGTGTGTTGCAAGAACAAAATGGTCGTCGAGAAATGACCTTTGTACCCGGACCGATATTTGGTAACCTCGTGTTGGCAGATGAGATCAACCGCGCTTCACCCCGCACACAGTCAGCAATGCTCGAAGCGATGCAAGAACAGCGCGTTTCTGTGATGGGGGAAACGCATTCTTTACCAGAGCCTTTTTGGTGTATGGCGACGCAAAACCCCATTGACATGGAGGGGACATATCCCTTGCCTGAAGCCCAGTTGGATCGCTTTTTGTTTAAGCTCCACGTATCCAAAGTGTCTGGTTCTGTGTTGAGCACGATCATTCAATCTAGACGACGAGGGAGAGCCCCCAACACCTCAGCGGTCTTTGAAGAAGGAGAGTTGTCGAGACTGTTTGCGTTGGTCGAAAAAGTATTTTTGCCGACTGAGATCGCCGACCTGATTGGTCGCGTGGTGGAACGTACGCACCCCATTGACACAGCCCCCACAATCGTCCAGCAGTATGTCAAATACGGAGCGTCTCCAAGAGCGGCGATTGGGTTGGCAGAGGCTGTACGGGTTCGCGCGTTGATGCATGGCAAGCCGAGCGTGGGTGCAGAAGATGTCCGAGCGCTGGCTAAGCACGTATTGGGACATCGAATCGCACTGGATTATCGAGCCAAACTCGATGGTGTATCCGTATGGGATTTGGTGGATGCTGTCTTGACGTCGGAGCAAGCGTGATGTGGATTTGGTTGTTTCTATGTATGCTGGCACAAGGCTCTCCAACGTTGATTTGGCAAAGTCACACAGCCACCCCACAATCGTGGAGTAAATTGGGTACCAAAGGCATGTTTGTGTTTCCGCTGTTGCACAGTCGAGATCGCAGTATGCAGATCAGTCCCTTCCCAATGCATTGGGAGGTGGAGTCCACAGATGGCAAAGAGCACACGCTGTTCATTCAATGTTTGATGGCTGGCCAAGAGATCTATGTTGCGACGGTGACGGTCCCAGCAACTGGCAAGCGTGTACAGTCGGATCTTTCGCTCCCTATCCAAACCGATGATAACTATGGTACCTCTTTGGATTGTGAAGTCAAAGACGAGATGAAGTCATTGGCCAATGAATACATTTCCTCATTTGATTATGGAAGCAGTTTATTTGCCTCGATGACGTTGATGCTGGACACAGAAATGGCACGTCAACGTCATGCAGAGTGGATGATCGCCACTACCAATCACCAAGATCAAGGGCTACTGCTTCAAATTGAAGAATCGAAGTGGCTTCCCAGAAGCCCAATGGGCTATCTTTCAGTGCGGACCGTCGTTTGGTTTGCCGATGAGAGGCCGTTGGAAGCCTCGCAGGAACAAGCATTGTTCGATTGGGTGCAACAGGGTGGACACGTCATCGTGGTTTCTAGTCAAGGTTTTTCCAAGCAGTCCTTGTGGAGCCCATGGTTGGAAGATCGTTTTTCGTATACTGTCATTGGAGAGAAGGTGTTTCACACAGAGCTTACGAGTGGGTGGAACGGTTTGTCTGCAGAGTGGACGGATTTGACTCGAGAACGGTATGCACAAGCAGCACGGTTGGAAGCTTCTGGTTCAACAGATGTTGAGGCCTATCGTGTTGGTAGAGGACGGGTATCCTTGGTGCCGAATCGAATATCCGCGCAAGAGGCTTTTTGGTTGCTTCAGGACCCGAAAGCGAATCAAACCGGGTACTTTCAACTGTTTGGTACAAAGGCAGTCCAGGGTGGTGTTGAAGATACGGTTGTAGACAGCACGAACCATCCATTTTTTAGGAGTCGTATTTTTGAGTCCCTACAGGCAGATTTGGACTTGTTTACCTTGTTGTCGAATGGGTCGTTGCTATTGTTGCTGGGTGTGTTTACCATTTTGATTGGTCCAGTGAACATGCTTTGGAAAGGAAAACGCCTTCACTGGATTTGGCGTACACCATTCATTGCGACATTTTGTGTTCTCATTGTGTTTGTCGTCAACTGGACGGTGAGTCGGGGTGCTCGTGGAGCATCGTTGGAATTTGCCATTTGGGATGCTCGAAGTGAAACGTTGGCCCTTCAAAAGCAACGCGTGTACTTTGTTGGAAAGTCTGATTTTGAAGAACTGCCTGTTTTGGCAAACGCTCACTTCTATCCCACAACGCCCACGTCACAATTTCCGGCAACGTTGACTGATGAAAATGGTACAAAATGGTGGACTGGTGTCGGAAAACTACGTGAGGTGTACGGTGCGTGGTCTTGGCATACGTTGACCCAACGACGAGCCATCCGTGTGGACAATGGGGTGTTGCACAATGATTTGGATAGCCCGATTCAATCTGTGCTGTATCGCGATGACGATGGACGCTATTGGGGGACAAGCCTGGT
The DNA here is from genome assembly GCA_965661045.1 of uncultured Myxococcota bacterium. GTDB lineage: Bacteria > Myxococcota_A > UBA796 > UBA796 > UBA796 > CAJWHX01. The sequence goes on along the minus strand of CBFICN010000024.1, from coordinate 16,648 downwards.
CGAGTCAGGAGCGTCAGCCACGTTGTCACCGGTACCTGACATGTCTCGATTTACATTGGATAAATGGTATCCTGACACTTGGAAACGTAGGCCAACCCGCACAGTGTCTTGGGAGGGGCTTGCAAGGCGGACGGTCTTATTTGTAGTAGAAGAGCAACCGGTTGGATGGGATGGAGCCAAGGGAGCCAAGGGAGAATTGGATGGACTTGATGCGGCGATTTCCACACCCCACACAATTGTCTATGGGGTGTTGCCATGAATGATATGCTGATTGTCAAAGGGATCACCAAACGCTATCGAGGTGCCTCGGTCAATGCGGTGTCTGATTTGACCTTTTCCATTCCCAAAGGCAGCATTTGTGGCTTTATCGGACCCAATGGAGCCGGGAAAACCACCACGATGCGCATTTGTTCGACATTAGAACAACCCGACAGTGGCGATGTTTTTGTGGGTGGATACTCGGTGTTGTCTCACCCTCATGAAGTACGCCAGCAGATAGGGTTCATGCCGGACGCTTTTCCCATTGACCCAACGATACTGGTCGAAGATATGCTGGACTTCTTTGGTCGAGCACACGGTCTGTGGGGCGAACAATTGCAAACCATGCGGGATTCGGTCGTGGATTTTACCAATTTGACGGAACTGCTGACAAAACCGTTTGGGGCTCTGTCGAAAGGGATGAAGCAGCGGGCAGCCCTGGCGACCGTGTTGATGCACGATCCACAGTTGCTCATTTTGGACGAGCCAGCGGCTGGATTGGATCCCCGTGCACGTGTTGAACTGCGGACCTTGCTTCAATTGCTGGCGGAGCAAGGCAAGACAATCCTAATTTCTTCGCACATCCTGGCAGAGTTGACAGAAATTTGTACCCACGCCGTGGTCATTGAACAGGGGCAATTAAAGGCGAATCGGTCCTTGGTTGCTTCCAATGTCGCCTCCGGTGTTTCAGAGGTGACAGATGACAACGAGTCCTCCAATGTACATCCGATGGTACAGCTATACGTAGAAACCTTGACCAATGTCGAGTTTGTGTGTCAGTTGTTGGGAGACTACGAAGGGGTTGAGAGTGTGCAAGCACATGAAAATGGGCTTGTAATGACGTATCGAGGAGATAAGGCTCGGCAAGCAGAACTGTTGACGTTTCTGGTTGAACGAGAGGTGCAACCCATCCGATTTGTTGAACAGAAGATGGATCTAGAAGACTTGTTCTTGTCATTGACCGAGGGGAATGTACAATGAAAGGGCCCACATTTATGCAATCTATACAGACTTGGCTTGGTCGATTTGAAAGGCGAATTAATCCGATTGCGTTGCTGGAAACGCGACAGGTACTCTCGATGACCCGCACGTTGATCATCTATGGACTGTTGGTCCTGGGCTTGTCGATGAGTGCTTTCTATGCGATCGAAAAAGATGCCAAAGCCCTTCCTTTTTTACTGCTGGGGGCCTACACCGTTATCGCACTGTTGCTGGTGCCGTCTCAGGTGTTGTTCAACAGTTCGGCGAGATGGGCCAAAGACAAGTTGGAAATGCTGCATTTGACTCGAATGAGACCGATTGACATTGTACTTGGAAGGGTCTTGTCTGGTGCGGGGTTGTTGCTCATGATGGGGGCAATCATTTTGCCTTTTGTGTCTCTGTGTTACCTGATGCCTGGAACAGAAATTAGTCTTGTGTTGCTCGGTATGAGTGGGACATTTATGATGGGGCTGTTGGTGATTTTGCTCACCCTCAACATTTCATGGCGACTTGAAGAATACAGTTTTGCAACCCTTGGGAAAGTGTTCTGGTTCTTTATGCTTATGCAAGGAAGTTTTGCGATGGTGGGGATGAACTTCGTTCTGTTGGAAGAGATGTCCACATCAGAACTGGAAGAATTGATGCGGGCTTCCCCGTGGATTGTGCTGGGGTGGGTTTCCCTTGCTTACTTTGGCATCGTGCAATCCATATCGCTCTTTCGACATGTGGAAAGTAACCGCAGTACACCGTATCGAATTGGCATTGTATTGATGACGATTTCCGTATTGGGTGGTGCAGCCATGTATCTGTCGGGCAAGGAGATGGTTGGTGTGTTGTTCATTTCTCTGTACGTCGTTGCCCTGATGTGTCTGCCCATGATGGTAGAACAAGACCGAATTGGACGCAACGTGTTTGCCCATCTGCACAAAAATCGATGGGTGCGCATCTTGTTGTTTCCGTTGTTGCCCAGTGCCGGTACTGGTGTAGTCCTATTGGCGCTGATGCTTGGGGCAATCAATATTTGGGTGTGGTTGGAAATCCCTGCCGCTGGTATTGACAAACTCAGTGAACTTGGTCCCTATACCACTCTTCAGTTGTTCGCTTTGGTGACGTTGTTGTTGCCCAGATGTCGCCACCTTTCTTGGATGGACACATTGTCCCGTCGAAATTTGGTGGTGTCTGTGTATTTGCCATTGTTGGCAATGCCTTTTTTGCTGCTGGCATTTTTGATGCACAGTGATGTTCCATTGGAGTGGATGATTACCTACATTTTCCCCTTTGGTTTTGCCCAGGATTTCTTTACAAATGATGGGATAGTCTCGACACATCTGATGGTTTGGTCTGGTGGTTTGTCAGTATTGTCTCTCATGTTTAATTGGCCTATGATTCGAAGATCTTGGAACACACTGGTGAACTTGGAACATCCAGACTTTGAGACTGTAGAGCCTGCTCACTCTGTGGTGGTCGACGGATACAGTGAGGAAACTGGAAAAAATGCTGGACATGATCATGAAGCCGTCTAGGGACACGTTACAGGGGCTCTCGCTCTATGAGTGGGTAATCGACTCCAAGTCTAGAGGGTTGTCGGGACCACAGCTGGGTACCGGTGCTGGGCAGTCGACAGAGTTCTTGGATCATCGAGTGTATGTGGCGGGTGATGACATTCGTCGAATTGACTGGAATGCGGTCGCTCGAACTGATCAGGTGTTGATCAAGCGGTACCAAGAAGAAATTAGACCCAGTGTGGCGGTGTTGGTAGACGACTCTTTGTCCATGTCGATCTATGAGGATAAAGCACGGTTGTTGTATGATGGCGTAGCGTGGATACACCAGGCCATCGCACATTTAGAGGCGACCACAAAGGTTTTTACCTTGGAAAATGGACCGTTGGCCTTGGAGCAAAGTCTACAAGGGGATTGGGGTTTGACATCCACACTGGCACTTGGAGAGGCTTGCACTCGAAGATTGAGTTCGATTCCCAAAGGAGCGCACGTCATCGTATTGAGTGATTTCTTGAGCCCACATGAACCAGTCAAATTGGCGAGGGCGCTCAGACAACGAGCACACAGATGTACCGTGATTCAGCTACTTGGACGCGAAGACTGGTTCTTTGACGAGGGAACAATCGATATTCAAGATGCGGAAACTGGAGAGGTGGTGACCATAACCCTCGACCGACAAAGTATTGATGCTTATCATCAACGAATTGCACAGATTCAGACAGATTGGCAACGTGCATTGCAGGGGTGGGGAGAGGTGTTGACCCTACAGTCTCCTGATTCTTGGCCTCAATTTGCCCATCAACTGTTGCAACTGGGCATTCTGTCGATCGCGGATTAGTGTTTCAGTCCTTTGGGGACTTCAAACTGACAGGGGACAGGTGATGCTTCACCGACTGCATCGGATGTCTGCCAGTGCCAAAACAGACTGTTGCTGCCAGTCTGTGCGATGCCGTCTCTGAGAGATTCAATCCACGGCCTTTCATTGGCGTGTACGCGTTCTACACCAGCAATGGCGGCGGGCAAGACAACGGTATAGTGAGCCTCATCAAGTGCCTTTAGGACTCGCTGTGCACATTGTGCATTGACCGGTGTGCCTGCACAGCACTTTCCTGGATCGAGAATGACAATCTCTTGATCCCGCATGGTGGCGTAGGCTTCTAAGTTTTTGTGTCGATCGTCACGGAGTCTGGGTACCGCAATGCCCGATGTGTTGGGTATACTTTGCCAAGTGTCTTGAAAGTCCAACGCACCGACCATCGTTAAATCGCGCAGGGTTAAAGTGGGGTACCGTTGATACTTTTTTCCCCAGATTGAAGGTGCTGTGGGGATGTGTGGAGAGTGCCCACCCAGCATGGTGTGCCGAATTTGCCCCCACTGACCAAAAAATCCCCACATGTTGAGCAGCATGGCCAATACAATCACCATACCCATCCAGGCTGAGAATACCGATTTGAGTCGAGACAATCCCCCCGCAATCGGAATCAATAAACCCAGCCCCATTCCGACCAGATATCGAGGGCGACACAGTTCCCCAAGTCCAGCTGCGGTAACACAGAGGCCCAAACCGGTGGTCATCCACAACATCAATAAGACCAGCAGAGGGGTGTGTGCCCAAGTGAATTTTCGCGTTCTCCACAGTGAACGTCCGAGTGCACTCAAAGTCAACAAACCACCTGTCCACCAAAGAATCTGAAAGTCTCCTTCTGCCAGTCCACGTTTGGGAAGGTCTGACAGTCGATGCCAGCCATGCTGGACGGTTTGCCAATTGAGGTCGGGTGCTTGAACCCTGTGGTCATCCGTGCCACTTTGCGTTGTGGCAAAGACCAAAGCCAGTACTAGGCCACTGCCCCAGACTTTCCATCGGTGTATTTTGGTGGGCAAGATGACTCCAATCAAGCCGACCAAAGACGGTAGGGCAATGCTTTTGACATCCAATCCCAAGATCAGCAACCACAATGACAGCGGTAGAAGAGGCAAGCCCCACCAACTGGATTGAATGGATACAGAGAACAATCCCAACGCCAACCACGACGTACCAATCGCCAATGAGTCCAATCCAATGAGCAAGCCGAGAAATTGTGTCAACGGCCAGCAAGCCCCAAATATACCAGCCCACATGCCCGCCCGTTTATTTACCAGACTGGTTGCAAACAAAATGAGCCCGACCACCATCGACAAACCACTGCCAATTGACAACAATTGGATTCCGATGTCCAGTGGAATGTTCAACCAATAGTTGAGCCATCGAAAAGCATAGGACGCTGCGTCCACACTTCTGGGGTTGTCAATCGCATACAGAATAGACTTTGTACTGGCAGCCCCGGGTAAGTCTCGAAGGTCTAAACTGAGACGGAGCAACAGTTGAATGGACAAATATACGGGAATTCCAAGTCCAATCTTCCAGTAGGCCAAATTGTCTTGTGGCAGAACGAGCTTCGGGGCTTGAGCCTCAGTAGGTGAGAAAGTCGATGACATGTTCGGGCGTGGGGTTGGATTGCCAAGCGTTCATGAGATCCATTGCCGGAGAGCCGCCACGTTCTACTTGTCGTTCCAAGGGTGCCAATAAATTTCTGTTGTGTGGTTGATACCGTGCTAGACCGTCTACTCCAATTTCGACGAGTCTCTTTGTCAGACTCAAGATTGAAGCGGAGGGCTGGCCGTCATCAAAAGACCCTTGTAATCCAGTTCTACAGGCGATATCAAAGCGTTCGTCTCGCGTGGCGTACTGTCCAATTTCTTGTGCCAGTTCCAATCCTTTTGACAGGGCTTCATCGTCGTAGAGTAAGCCAGTAAAGAGGGCGCAAAACGCGATGGCCATCTCATGCGACACACAATCGGCCCCACGCACTTCAATGGTTCTTTTTATGCGAACTTCAGGGAATGTGCTGGTCATGTGCAATTCCCAGTCATCCCACGTTGGAAAATGCCCGTCAATTCCCTTGGTCATAAACTCATTGAAGGATCGGCCTCGAGCGTGAATCCATTCATCATTTTTGTGAATGAACATCATCGGTACATTGAGGAGGTAGTCGACCCACCGTTCATAGGAAAAGTCCTCTCGCAATCCTGGGGGAAACCCAGTTCTGTCTGGATCGGTACGCGTCCAGATGTGTCCACGGAAACTTTGATACTGGGTTGGTCGGTTTAAGTACAGTGGTGAATTGGCAAACATCGCCGTGGTCAACGGTGCGACGCCTGCGCAGAGCGCCACCTTTTGAGCGCAATCCGCTTCATCAATGAAGTCATAGTTGCATTGTACACTGGTCGTGCCTTTCATCATATAGTGTGCCAAGTCTCCTTGTTCTGGGAGGTACTCTCGCATCACGACGTATCGACCTTTCGGCATCCAATCGATGCTTTCGATTGAGGCGATTGGGGTTAAGCCCGCAGTAATGACACGAAAGCCGGCTTCTTTGGCGAGTTGGTTGACGCAGTCGCGGTTCAATGAAAACTCTGCCACCAACTCTTGCAAATCGCTGTGTGGAGCGCCAGACAGTTCAAACTGTCCTCCAGGCTCTAAGGTGATGTTCGCGCCGTCTTTGTAGAGGGCGATGATGTTTTGGCCCTCAAGTTTGGGTGTCCACCCCCAACGTTTGGCAAATTGCGTTAAAAACCACCGAATACCGAAATGTTCTCCATAGTGCACCGGTGCACCATTGGGGCGTACGATTGCACGCTCGTACTCACCACCCACTCGAAAGCGCTCTCGAGTACACCCATAGGTGTTGAATTGTTCTAAAATTGCAGTGCGGGACAACATGGCTTCACTCATGACTTTCTCCATTGAATGAAAGCAGTATGTAGTCTGTTTTTTCACACTAGACACACCACAGGTTTGTGACAAATCGAGCAATGTAGGTTTGTAGTGGGTTATGAGGTGTGTATGGTACTCACTTTCTCTCTGCTCTATTCCCTGATGGGTGTTGCGACGGCCCATGATTCTGTCGTTTCAGTGGCATTGCAATCTTGGCTTGATTCGGTTGTCCTGTTGACCAACAATGGTGCCTTTTGTTCTGGTGCATTGATTGATGCTGAAGGAACGGTGTTGACTGCCTACCACTGTGTTGCTTCTGGTCGAGATACGATCGTTGAAACCCGATCGGGCAAGACGTTTGATGCGCACACCATCGCGGTGGATGTTGAACACGATTTGGCATTGATTCAGGTGGACAATTGGTCCGATGCACTGGCAGAGAAATATGGGCATTTGGTTGCGCAGCCGATTGCACCCCCACAGGGAACAACCGTATTGGCTTTGGGACATCCGTTGGCTCCCTATGCTAGAAAACCGATGCTGCAGGGAACCTTACAATGGTCTGTGTCTCAAGGGGTCGTTTCAGCCGTTGGAGAACGTTTGATTCAAGTCGATGCGGCCCTCAACCCAGGCAATTCTGGTGGCCCCATCGTGAATGAGCAGGGCGAGATTATCGGTGTTGCATCGCGCAAACTTCGTGGAGACAATCTCTCATTTTTGGGACCGGCTGAGTTTGTCCCCGTCATGCAAGAAGAATTACAGGGACAGGCTTGGTGGGGTGGGCAATTGTCGCTTGGGGTTGGGTATCAAGTGCCCATCGTCTCAGGGGGATTGCCAATCGTCACGGGGCACATTGAAGCCATCGCTCGAGATCGGTGGGTGTTGGGACTGCACAGTATCGTTCAACCCAATGTTCAAACAACTCACAGCGGTCAAATTCAGAACCCTCAGTGGGTTCCCGCCAATGCCGTTCGATTGTCTAGACGAATTCGTTTGGGTACTGGTGAAGTGACCACCCATTTTGATGTGGGGACAGGAGTGATGCACCAGTGGTTTTTGTCTTCGGCAACTCAGTCTCACCGGTTGCTTCCAACTGCCCATGTTCGCACAGGTTTTGGCAATGCATCACTGCGGTACGAAATGGGATGGTTCAATGATTCACCGGTTTGGATGATGGGGGTTGAACTTCATGTGCCCGGTATCGTTCAGGTTTTCTAATCAATGTCGGAATGTTTTCGAGGAGTGGATATGGTAGAAATGGGTAGTGCAAACGCTTCGTATTGGAACGTTGAGCAGGTTGAACACTGGTGCCATGAATTGGCTCAAGAGCACTCCGATTGGATTTCATTGGAGCAGATTGGTGAAACTCGAGAAGGCCGTGCCATTTGGATGTTGACCTTGGGGCGAAACCCAACAACAACGCCGGCATTGTGGCTTGATGCTTTAACCCACGCGTCCGAGTGGGCAGGAATGATGGGACTCATTCACACCATAGAACAATGGGTGGACTGGACGGCTGGAGAACGTGGACGCAAATGGTTTGACGAGAATACCGTGTTTTGCGTACCGTGTGTCTCTCCCGACGGACTGGCCGCATTGATGAGGGGAGAACCATTTTTGCGATCGTCAACCAGGGATGCCAAAACAGGGGTTCGACGAATTGGATTTGAGCCTTGTGATATGGATGGGAATGGAAAAGTTCGTTGGATGCGGTGGAAAGATCCTGCGGGTCCCTATGTGGCTGATGACTCTACTTTTGGACTGCGCAAGAGACGCTTGGACGATTCTCCTGAAGATGCTTACTTTGTCAGCCATGAGGGGCAGTTCTTAGAATGGGATGGTCACAGTTGGACCCAAGCGCCTTTGAAACATGGTTTGGACCTCAACCGAAACTTTCCAATTCGTTGGTCGCCATTTGAGATGTTCGGTATGGACGGAGGGGTGTTTTCACTGTCTGAACCAGAAGCCCGTTCGCTGATGGATGCGGTGGTGGGAAAATCCAATGTGGTTGCAGCCATTACCCTGCACACGTACACGGGTGCTTTGTTGACTCAACCGTACAACGCCGACACCGATCTGTCCAAAGGTGATTTGTCGCTGTTGCAGGGCATGGCCGAACAATTGGTCGCTGGTACAGGATACAAAGTGTTTCGGGTACACCCGGACTTTACCTATGATCCGAAGCAAAGCATCGTGGGGGTCTGGGCAGACTGTTTGAGTTCTACTTTGGGAATCCCAGCGTATACCTTGGAGGTTTGGGATCCGTTTAAGTGGGCAGGCCTACAAGTCAAAGAACCTGCGCGCTTCTTTATGGACCCCAAAGAGCATATCGTATCGGCATTGTTGACCAAGGCTGCAAACGCTGGAGAACTTTTGTTATGGGAAAAATTTGATCATCCACAACTTGGAACAGTAGAAATTGGTGGAATTGATTACTTACGCACCATTCGAAATCCACCACTGTCCCATTTGCCTGAAGAGTGTGAACATACTTTCTCGATTTTGGACAAGATTCGGATGGCGTTGCCCAAAGTACGGCTAGAGGTTTCGACCGAGCAGCTTGAGGGGCATCTACATCGAATAGTGGTGGGGTTTGAAAACCAAGGATATTTGTCTACGGCAGGTTTGCAGCGTGCTGTTGACTTAAAACTCACCGGTGGGACCCACGCCAAGTTGCTTTGTGCCGAAGGGGTCACGTTAATTCAAGGTGGGCAGAAACAGGATGCACCGTTCTTGGAAGGCTGGGGACAATGGCAATCACAATCCGCCAAGAATCTATTGTATCCAAGCTTGCCTGCACAAGGCAATCGCCAAGTGTTTGAATGGGTTGTTTCTGGCACTGGTACCGTCGAAATTCATTGGACCTGTTCGAGAGCGGGTTCCGGTATAAAAAAAGTCACCCTGGGCTTGGATGAAACGCAGCAGCTTCGTTTATTTTAGTTTCCTTGTGCTATGATGAGACGAGGATGAGATGACAGCCCCATGATGCAAAAACCCATATTACAGCTCGGTCGGTATGACTTAATGCAACCCATCGGAAAAGGTGGGATGGGAGAGGTGTACCGTGCGATTTTAAATGGGCCGGCCGGTTTTCAAAAGGAAGTGGCTGTCAAACTGCTTCATGAGTCAGTATCTTCGGAAAAAGCCCGCAAAGAACTCGTGGCAGAAGCCAGACTGGGTGGGATGTTCAAGCACATCAATCTGGTAGAAGTACAAGACTTGGGTTCCATCAACGATCGATTGTTTGTTGTGATGGAGATGGTGGATGGTGTCACCCTGAAGAATCTGATTCGACAACGTCGGCTGACTCCACAAGCCACGTTGGAGATTGCCTTGCAAGTCTGTTCGGGGTTGGATTATGCCCACAAACTGTCGGTGGGTGGGAAATGGTTGGAACTGGTGCACTGTGATTTGAAGCCCAGCAATATTTTGATTTCCAACAGTGGGATTGTGAAAATTGCCGATTTTGGGATTGCCCATGCAGTTGGGTATACAGACGACATTGATGGGATTCGAGGCACCCCCTCTTACATGTCGCCAGAACAAACTCGAAATGATGCCATGACCGCACAGTCCGATATCTTTTCATTGGGTCTGTGTTTGTTCGAGGCCTTTGTCGGGCGGAAACTGTTGCGGGCCAAAAGTTTGCCTGAGATGGCCAAGTTGATTCGAAATGCCGAAAAGGTTTTGATCGAGGCTGAGAACGTTGCCGCCTTGAGGGCGATACACCCCCAGTTGTTGGATGTCCTACGGCCATGCTTGTACGCTGATCCAAAACGGAGATACACATCGGTGTCGAACTTACAGCGGCGACTGTCTTCATTGTCTCCACTGTCTGGGACCGGTGTCATGGGCGTCTTGCATGGTGGTGGCGGTCAGGAAGAAGAAGTGACGGCCAGTGATCATTTTGCATTGTCTGATCGTTCTATGACCCGAGGAAATTTACCTCCCTCTGCCGATCTGTTCATTGGAAGAGAACAGGATGTGGATCGCATTGTCGACGCTTGTCAAACGGGGTCGACACTGTTGACCCTTCAAGGGCCAGGCGGTGTTGGAAAAACACAACTCGCGATTCAGGCTGCGTACCACATGAGTGAACGATTTACTGGGGGGCTGTGGTTTATTGATTTGTCTGAAGCAACGTCGTTGATGGACATCGTTGTGAAAACGGCAGACAAACTGAGCATTCCACTGGTAGAAACCGACGCCGATTCAGGCATTGAAGTCATCGCCAATGCCTTAAAACTGCTCGAACACAATTTATTGGTCTTTGACAATTTTGAGCAGATCATTCATTTGGCCCCAAAAACGGTTGGCTATTGGGCAAACACAGCATTGCAACGGTCCTCGACGAATGTGTTCGTTGTGACGTCCCAAATGCGCTTGGGGATTCGTGGAGAAACCGTCATCGTAATCAATCCCTTGTCAGAGGCGGACGGCGTATTCTTTTTGCAGCAACGGCTCAACGCGCTCGGACACCAGCAAAACTGGACTGAGCAAGAGCGTGGTTTACTCAAAGAAATTGTGGTTGCATTGGATGGATTGCCACTGGCGCTGGAGATGATCGCTTCCAGACTTCGCTTGTTTACCATTGAACAAATACATGAACGCTTACAAGAGCGGTTCAAACTGCTTCAAGATCGCAGTCGGGACGGCCGCCACAATTCGATTTTCAAAGCCATCGAATGGTCGTGGTCCTTGCTGTCTGATGCGGAACAATCGGTGTTGATGCAACTGTCTTGTTTTCGGGGTGGTTTTTTGGTGGACGATGCAGAAGCCATTGTCGATATTGATGAGTTTCAAGATGCGTCTTTTGTCATGGACGTGTTGGAAGGACTGTTGGATCGCTCTTTGCTGATCATTTTGCGCGACGGCCCAAGATTTTCAATGCTTCGTTCCATCTTTGATTTTGCAACTCAAAAGTTGAGTGCATCTTCTATTGAGCAAGAAGTGTTTCGTCGACATGCACAGCGTTATGCCCAGTGGTCCAACCGCTTTCCTGAATTTTACCGTCACGGTGGAGAGCAACTCTTGGTGCAGCTTTATGAGGAGACACCGAATATTCGGATAGCCTTTGAGCGAGCAGTGGCAAATGGGTGGTCGAGTACCGCCGCTGATCTGGCACTGGTGTTGGCCTACATTACCAAACTTCATGGACCGGTTGAAGAGGGTGTAGATGTATTGGAGCGTACACTTGTGTTGAACAATATAGCCATCGAACATCAAGTCGACTTAAAGATTGCGTGGTGCAAAGCGGCGCTGTCACAGCGTCCATGGCGAGAGTTGCTTGACGAAATCAAACGGTGTCGAGTGGACTTTGACAGTGTTCTGAGCATTCGAAATCGAGTGGAACTGTTGATTGTAGAGGCGAGAATCTACGCAAAAATCAACCAAATGCGGAATGTTCGAACCACAATCGAACAAGCGATTGAACTCAGTGAACAAAACGGCTTTCGACATTTATATGCCAAAAGTTTGGTGCTTCGTACACAGTGGAACCCACAGCACCCCACTGCCCACAGTGATTTACAACAGGTCATTGCCTTGATGAAACAAGACGGAAATCTTCTCCAACTGGGAACCGCTTGGTTCTATTTTGGACAGTTTTTGAGGCGTCGACGAGGCAAAGGAGACTTCAAAACAGCTCGCAAAAGCATGTATACGGCCCAGCGTATTGCCAAAACCATCAATGATCGTTCATTGGATGCCTCTGTGTCCATGAGCATTGCCAATTTGGAAGTCATCTTTGGAAAGTCGCGGGAGGCTGAAAAGAACTTTCAACGGTCCTATGAACTGAATCGGCGATTGGGTCGGTTAGAAGAAACATGTTTACTGTTGGGGAACATGGCTTCTTGGTGCATTCACATCGGAAAGATCGATCGCGGATGGCGGATGCTCAAACGGGCAAAACGCATTTTGGACGGTGCCAAAGGCAAGGCTGGTTTTCGTGTGTCGAAGATGGTCTTTACAGCCAATACCGCCATTATTTTGAACATTCGTCAGCAGTTTGGATTGGCGTTGCCGTATGCTGAGTTGGCGTGGAAACTCTCCGATGCCGATACACAACAGCACCTACGGCCATTTGTGGCCATCATTTTACTCGAAGCTTTGGTGGGGCTGGGAAGAATGGAAGATGCTCAAGCATTGTGGTGCCACTTTGATTGCAGTCATGTAGACGATCTGGACGGTCATGGACAGATTCGCGTCATGCTCCAACGTGGATTGGCAGCCAGCTTGCTTGGAGACAAAGCAGAAGGGAATAGAATTGCCCGTGCCGTTTACGATTTGATTTTGGAAGAAAATTTAGAAGACCTTGAAGTCCACTATGAATACAACAAACTGATTCGGTTGCTGTTCAATATGGATTGATCAGAAAAAGAGAAAACTTAAAGAGTGAACAACGGTTGAATACGGTTCAAATAAAAGAGGCTTCAAGTGTTTGAAGCCTTTGGTGATTTCGTTCTATTCTGATAGAATGGAGTGGTTACTCTTCGTCCATTTCGTCAAGGAAGTCTAGGTTTACAGGTTCAGACTTCGGCTTTTCTTCGATTTGCAGGTTCTCCGACCCAATCTCCAAATCTTCAGAGAGATCGAGATTCCACTCGATGTCTTCCACGGGTGTGACAGCCGCGTCAGTCGCCTCAGGGGGTTCTCCAGCAATGATGTCTGCCTCTATATCTACATCGCCGATGGTGACTTCAGGATTGATCGGGGCGTTGTCCAAACCGCTCAAATCCATTGAAAATTCTTCCTCTTCAAGCAGATTCACCTCTGGTGAAGGAACTTCTTTGGCCTGCTCCGCACTGTTGTCTTTGTAGAATGCTTCGATTTCTTCGTCGTTAATTTCGGCACTCACGGTGTTTTCAGTGGGTTCTGCAACGGAAATCTGGGTGAACATCAAAATGGCATGTACAAGCATCGGGACTCCATCAAACGAATGTTTCTATAATTTATACTATAGGACTCGCGCTTTTCGTGCTGTAACGATCGTGCAACAAGACAATCAGTGCGATAAAGATGGGTATGCATCACGGAAATCCATATGCCACAGTGGCACGAAGCAAGCGAAAGCGTCAACCACATCGGGGGGGCATTCTATTTGTACAACTGTGTTTGATTGTTGTTGTGGGGTGGTTGTTGCGAGAACCATTGGCCATTTACTTGGTTTCCAACACGAGTCATCGATTGGAGCAACTGTTGTTTCGCACGGGTGCCATTGTGGTTGCTGTGACGGCCTTGCAGACGTATGCTGGGGTGGTTCGACACCCCGAACGGTCCATATTTGGTGTTCATCCAGTGCCTTCGGTGCAATTTTTACGGAATACCGGGCGGGAGCAGTTGGGGACCACCAGTCTTTGGGTACTGATTTTTATCGGTGTTTGGAGCGGCGTAGACTGGATCTGGTTGCCGTGGATTGTACTGTTTATCCTATCCTCTTGGATTGGTGGTATGGGTATGGGGTATGGCGTACATCTGGGTGCAGTTTGGGCATCTAGGTCTCCCAGTTTGGCACCGACATTGGACGCGATACGGGGTCAAAACCCAAGAGAACAAGCGGCTTTTATTTATGCGCCGGGCGTAGCCTTGGGATCGATGGGGTTGGCTGTCATCTTTGCTGCAGGTGCAACGCGGTTGGTGATCGAGGGACAGGGGAATTATGTCGGTTGGATACTGTTTCCTTTTGCGTTGGGGGTGCTGGGCTGGTTGCTCGCGGAACGACTCTCCAAGAAATATCTAATTCGGGCTGGAATGGTACTGATGGATATTGATGCGCATTGGGGAACGCTTGCAGAAGGCGACGAGGAACGGTCGGTATACTTGGACTGGTTGGCCAAAGGCAATCCACACCGACTTCGACTGTTGCGAAACTCTTGGCGTTTACAGCGTTGGGTCACGATTGTATTGTGGGTACTGGGTGCGGTAACAGGGCTGATGGTATTGGTTGATTCGACGTCGCTGGCTTTTGGAACCTGTGCTGTCGTCTCCGTATTCTTTACAGGCTTTCCAAAACGGTTGTGGTCTGCTGAACCACGGTGGCTTCAATGGTCATTGGGCATAGATGGCGTGACACAGTGGAAGGCGGTGGCTGAAGTCACAACCTTGGTGTGGATGGGGTTTTGTCTCCCCGTATGGTTGAGCTCTTGGTTGAATGATGATGCTGTGCTGTATTGTGGAGAGGCTCTGTTGTTGATGGTTCCCATCTTGGCACTTGTTGCATGGTGGGAAGGTCAGCAGAAAGGCTTGTTGTTTCAGTATGTTGGTGGTCTTGTATCCATTGTACTGTGGGGCAGTATTTGGTTGCGAACGGGAGGATAAATGCAGATTGCAGTACAGGGATTGGAAAAGCGATACGGAAGAGTACATGCCGTAAAAGGACTGGATTTTACATTGAATCCAGGAGACTTTGTCGGATTTATCGGGGGCAATGGTGCAGGGAAATCCACGACAATCAAGATGTTGACTGGACAGTTGATTCCCAGTGCAGGAAGCATTGTCATTGGAGAAGAGAATATCGTCGATCATCCGCAACTGGCTCGGGAACGAATTGGGTATGTTCCAGAGTTTCCCGAATTGTACACCTATTTAACGGGGCGTGAAATGCTGGAATTTGTCTGTGCGGTCCGTAAGGGTGCCTCCTTAGAGTGGGGCATCGAAGTCGCTGGGCTTGGTCAAGATATCGATCGCTTGATTCAAGAGTACTCTCAAGGAATGCGTCGAAAAATAGCGATTGCCTGTGCATTGGTTGCCCGTCCGCCAATCCTGATTTTGGACGAGGCGCTCAATGGGCTGGATCCCAGTTCTGTGAAACGCATTACCGGAATCCTAGATGCAGAGCGCAATCGTGGCACGTGTATTCTGCTGTCGACACACGTTCTGGATACCTTAGAAAAGATTGCGACTCGGTTGCTCTACATCGATCAGGGGACCTTGATTTCGGACTGTGGAATCGAGGGGTTGAGTGATATTCGGGCTCGTCTATAGAACGTTTTCTAAAAGAACAATGCCCGAAGTCACTGAGTCATCCGGGCACATATCAGTTTAGAATGTTATCGGCGATTACTGTTCCAATACGTATCGTCCAGGAGCCGCTTCCAATGTCGGATACTTTTTGGAGCCCATCTTCGGAGGCTTAACCTTTTTACCACACCGCTCTTGGAGCCAAGCATCGTGATCGGTCCACCACGTGCCATCGTTCTTGGTTGCGGTCGCCTTCCAAGTCTCCAAATCTGAGTGATGGGGCGATTGAATGGCTTCGCTGGTGTAGTGGTAGCCCTTTCCACGACTCACAGGGTTGACGATGCCGGCAATGTGGCCACTGGAGCCAAGTACATATCGGACCTTGGCGTGAGTGTGATCGTGCATGGCGAATACCGTAGCCGCTGGAGCAATGTGATCGGTTTCACAGCCCACACAATAAATGTCCTCTGTTAGTTTGGTCAAGTCTAAGGGTGTGTCATTGATCTGAAGCGCTCCGGGAACACGAAGAAGGTTGTTCAGGTACATGTTTCTCAGATACCAAGAGTGCATTTTGGCAGGCATGCGTGTGGAGTCTCCGTTCCAAGCCAGAATGTCAAATGGACGAGGTGTTTTGCCAAGCAGATAGTTGTCAACAAAATAATTCCACAAGAGGTCCTTGGCACGCAAGTAAGCGAATGTACTGCCCATCTCAGAGCCGTCGAGAAAGCCTTTCTTTTCCATGTTGGCTTCAATGTGTCGAATGGAACGTTCGTCCAAGAACAGTTTCACTTCTCCTGGGTCGTGGAAGTCGAGCATGGTGGTGAAAAACGTCAGGTTGCCGAAGGCATCTTCTTTGCGTTCTTTCAGGTAGGCCTGTGTGACACCAAGCAGTGTACCGCCAATGCAATAGCCAATCGCCGCTGGATTTTTGTCTTTGGTGATGCTGGTGACGACCTCTTTGGCAAACAAGGTTCCGTGGGTGACGTAGTCTCCAAAAGATGTGTCTGCCATTTCTGCGGTGGGGTTTTTCCAAGAGATGACAAAAACGGTGTATCCTTGATCAACCATGTACTTGATGTAGGATTTCTTTTCTCCCAAATCAAGGATGTAGAACTTGTTGATCCAAGGTGGAATGATCAACAGTGGTTTGCTGTACACTTTATCCGTGGTTGGTGTGTACTGAATGACTTCACAG